>NZ_JBBEGC010000072.1:0-6018 GCF_037401995.1 Saccharothrix sp. CCNWYY140 | reverse complement strand
CACGCGGTTCGGCGGCACGCGGTTCGGCGGCACGCGGTTCGGCGGCACGCGGTTCGGCGGCACGCGGTTCGGCGGCACGCGGTTCGGCGGCAGGCGGCTCGGCGGCGAGAGGTTCGGTCGGCAGGGTGTTCAGCGCCGCGATGCGGTCCTCCACGGCGGTCGCCGCCTCGGCTTCCAGCCGGGCCCGGTCGGCGGGAGGCAGGCGGTGCCAGCGCTCCACCAGGTCGCGCACCGGCTGGAGGGCCTGGTCGCTCAACGCCGACCGGTAGAGCAGGTCGCGGCTCGACGCGCGCCCCGCCACGACCTCCCGCGCGAAGTCCGCGACCTCGCCCGACCCGGCCGCGAGCTGCACCGTCCGCGCCTGCTGCGCCCGCAGTCCCGCGGGAGTCGCCCAGGGGTTCTCCACCGTCACACCGCCGCGTGGTCGTAGGGCAGGCACGGCCAGAGCTTGGCGACCACCTCGCCGTTGCCCACCAGCACCTGCAACGCCGACACCGCGACGTGCGCGGCGGCCCGGACCGCGTCGATGGCACTGGAGATCTTGGACACCGACAGGAGCACCGACACGACCCCGTGGAGCGGGTTCTGCCCGCGCAGGACGCTGATCGCCCCGCCGATGAACGCCCCGGCGTTGCGGGTCAGCAGGTCGACCAGCGTGTCCAGCAGGGTGTCCACGAGGATGGTCAGGGCGCTGACCGCGTGGTAGGCCGCGCTCGCGAACTTCTTGATCTGCCCGGCGACCTCGGTCATGAACTCGACGTGCCCCTGGCAGGCGGCGGAGTACTCGGCGAGCCAGCTCTCGGCCGCGTTCGCCGCGTTGCCGTCCCACTTGTCCTGCACCAGGTAGCGCCCGCGATCGACGTTCTCCTTGACGATCGAGTACGCGTACGCGGTGTCCTCGAAGGCCTGGCCCTGCCGGTACAGGTTGCTCCAGTCGCCGCCGACCAGCCGCGTCAGCTCCTCGAAGACGTCCCGGTTGGTCAGCGCCCGCATGAGGTCGCGGACGTGCTGGGCGACCGAGCACCGGCCCAGCAGCTCGTCGAGCCGCTGCTCGATGTCCACCGGCCAGCCCTCGGCGACGGCCTTCTCGTCGGGGTCCTTCGGGACGCCCTGGTAGGGCCGCGACGGGTCGGCTGGGTCGGCGGCCGGGTCGCGGCCCTCGTCGAAGGTCGCGTCCGGGGCGACGACGTCGTCCTCGTCGATGCGGGTGGGCGTGGCGCCGGGGTACTTGCCGTCCAGTTCCGAGGCCTTCGCCCGGTCGGTCCGGACGTAGTAGGCGGCGACCTTGCCGAACTCCGTGCCGGACGCGGCGGCCAGGTCGGCGCCGTGCCGGGTGTTGGCCTCGCCCACCCGCTGGACCTGGTTCAACGGCTCGTTGAGCAGGCCCAGCAGCCCTTCCTGGTAGCCGTCGGGCCGCCGGTACTCGAGCTCCTGCACGAACCGACCGATCGCCTCGCCGTTGCGCGCGACCAACCGCCCCAGGCCCGCCACCGACGGTGGGTCCACCACGAATCCGGCCATGTCGGCTCCCCTCGACGCCCGGCGCAGCCTAACCGGACGCAGGCCCGCGCTACTCGGTCATGACGGACCAGAACGCGGCCTCGTAGGTGTCCACCATGCGTGCGGCGCGCAGCAGCTCCACGGGGTCGTCGCCGGCGTCGAGGCCCCGCGCCACGACCTCGGCCGCCTGGTCCAGCACCTCCTGCGGTGTCTCGGCGAAGAACCGGAAGTGCGCCACCGCCTGGTCGGTGAACCCGTGAGCCTGGAGGGCGTCCGCGAGCCGCGCGTAGGTTCCGCCGGATCCCTCGACGTTCACCAGCAGCGCCAGCGGCACCGCGCCGCGCGGGCCGAAGACCGCCGTCCGCGCGAGGTAAGCCGGGTAGGCCTGGGCGAGGGGTCGGGGCTCGTGCGCCCGCAGGTCGTCCTCGCCCACGCCGACCGCCGCGCCGAAGTCCAGCAGCAACGCCAGGGCCTCGTCCTCCGCCCCGGCCATCGCCAGGAACAACGGCTCCGGGAACCTCGCCGCCAGCAGCGCGAAGCTCTGCCGGTCGCTGGAGACCAGGTGGAACAGCTCCCCGGCCAGCACGCGCAACCGCGCGGTCTCCACCGGACCGGCCTCCACCAGCTCCAGGAACCGGTTGGGCGCCTTCACCAGGGCCTGGCGCCCCCGCGCCACCAGGTCCGCGACCCGTTCGTCCACGCTCATCCCCTCTCCGACCGGGTGCGCCGCACCGATGCCCGGGTCGACGGTCCGGGCGCCGGCTCGGCGATCCACGGCCCCTCGATCGACGGGTCCAGCACGCCGTCCTCCAGCCACGTGTAGGTGTCGTCCAGCACCCGCGCCGCGAGCGCCGAGTCCTTCTCGTCGGTGTTGACCCACAGCCGGTCCCACAGCTGCGCGATCCGCCGCCGGGACTGGGCGCAGAACGCGTCGGCCAGCTCGACCGCCGTCCCGCCCAGCGCCCGCGCGTGCACGCAGCTCACCGACATCGCGTACAGCTCGGCGGCGATGTCCACGACCCGGCCCACGAACAGCTGCCGCTCCAGGACCTGCTCGCCCCACCGCTTGCGCCCCCGGTCCAGGTGCCGGGCCAGCTCGCGGGCGGTGTCGACGGCGAAGGACACGTGCCCCGCCAGCTCACCGAAGTCGCTCTCGACCGCCGGCACGTCCGCGGGCTCCTCGGTGTCGCCCAAGGCGTCGGAGGCGATGAACACCCGCAACGCCTCCGTCGAGCCGTCGAAGATCCGCCCGATCCGCACGTCCCGCAGCAGCTGCTCCACCGGCACACCGCGTTCACCGCGGGCGGCGGCGGACTCGGCGGTCTCGTACCCGCGCCCGCCGCGGACCTGCACCAGCTCGTCGGCGACCCGCCACACCTGCTCGGACGCGAACAGCTTCGCCAACTCCGCCTCGGCCCGCGTGTCCGCGCCCGCGTCGGCCCGCCGCCCGGACACCTCGACGATCGCCTCCAACGCGAACGCGGTGGCGGCGATGAACGCGATCTTGGCGGCCACGGCCTCGTGCGCGCCGATCGGCTTGTCCCACTGCACCCGCACCCGCGACCACTCGCGGGCGATCTTCAGGCTCCACTTGGCCGCCGCCGCGCACACCGACGGCAGCGACAACCGACCGGTGTCCTGCGCGGCCAGCGCGACCTCCAGCCCCTGCCCCTCCGGCCCGATGCGCCGGTCGTCGGGCACGAAGACCCGGTGCAGCCGGACCACCCCGTTCTCCAGGCCCTTCAACCCGAGGAACGAGCTGCGGTGCTCGACGGTGACACCCGGCGCGTCCGCCTCGACCACGAACGCCGACATCCCGCCGGGCCGGCCCTCCGCCGCCGGCACCACCGCCATGACCACCAGCAGGTCGGCGATCGTCCCGTTGGTGACCCACAGCTTGAGCCCGTCCAGGACGTACCCGCCCGCGGTGGGCGTGGCGGTGGTGCGCATCCGGAACGGGTCGTTGCCGATGTCCGGTTCGGTCAGCGTGAACGCCGAGATCTCCCGCGCGCACCGCGGCAGCAGCTCGCGCTTCTGCTCGTCGGTGCCGAACAGCAGCAGCGGCTGGGTCAGACCGATCGCCTGGTGCGCGGCGAGCAACTCGCCCAGCGACGAGTGCGCCGAACTGGACACCATCAACGCCCGCAGGTAACACAGGCCGGACAGCCCGAGGCCGCCGTACTCGCGCGGCAGCTTGATCGCGAACGCCCCGAGGTCGCGCAACCCGTCGACCACCTCGTCGGGGATGCGGTCCTCGCGCTCGATGAGCGTGCCGTCCACCTTCTGCTCGCAGAACGTCCGCAGCCGCGCGAGGAACGCGTCCTCCTCGACCGTGAGCCCGCCCGGCTGCGACTCGACCAGGTCGAGCCGCAGCCGGCCGCGAAAGAGCTCCCTGCCGAAACTCGAACCGGTCACCGTCGCCCCTCTCTCAGACCTTCACTCTTCTCAGAACTCCACGCTTCTCAGGCCTTCACACTTCTGCGGACTTCGCGCTTCTCAGGCCTTCGCGCTCTCGTCGTGCGCACCCCCGGTCGGCGGCACGTGCCGCAACCGGGTCGCCGCCAACACCGCACCCACCGCCGCCACCACGGCCGCGATCAAAGCCCCGGTGTTGAGCCCGCTGGTGAACGCGGCCCGCGCGGTCTCCAACACCGGCCCGCCCAGCTCACCGGACACCCGCCCGGCCACCGCCACCGCACCGTCCAAGCTGTCCCGCGCCGCCGCCGCGTCCTCCGCGGTCAGCCCGTCGGGCAGCACGACCCCGCCCCGGTACACGGCCACGCCGATGCTGCCGATCAACGCCACACCCAGCGACAACCCGAGGTCGTTCGCGGTGGTGCTCAACCCCGACGCCGCCCCCGCCTTCTCCGGCGGCACGGACCCCACGACCAGTCCCGTGGTCAACGCCATCGCCGGGTTCACCGCCGGGTAGAGCACGATGAACCCCGCGATCAGCAACGGAAGCCCGGCCGTGCTCTCGACCTGCGTCAACATCAGGTAGCCGACAACCTGAACCGCCAACCCGCCCGCGATGATGTACCCGGGCCGCACCCGCCGCGCCAGGATCGGCGTAGTCATCGAGACACCGACCAACACCAACGCCGCCGGCAGGATCGCCAGGCCCGTCTGCAACGGCGACAGCGACGCCACCAGTTGCAGGTACTGCGTGAACATCAGGTACATGCCACCCATCGCGAGCGCTGCCAGCACGTAGACCGACAGCGCCCCCGACACCGTCCGGTTGGCGAACAGCCGCACATCGAGCAACGGCACGTCGATCCGCAACTGCCGCAAGACGAACCACACACCGAACCCGACACCGATGACGATCGCTGCCACCGCTTCCAGCAGCGAGTCGTCCTTCGCCAGGGCCTTCACGCCGTAGATCAACGGCAGCAGTGCCACGAGGAGCAGCACGACACTCAACACGTCCAGCCTGCCCGCAGAAGCATCCTTGTGCTCCGGCAACACGAACGGCGCAGCCACCGCCACCAACGCCATCACCGGCACCGCAACCAGGAACGTGGCCCGCCAGGTGAACACTTCGAGCAACAACCCGGACAACAACGGCCCCAACGCCACCCCGACCGAGATCCCGGCCGCCCAAGCCCCGATCGCCACACCCCGCTGCTTGGGGTCGAGGAACATCGAGAAGATCAACCCCAAGGTGGCAGGCATGACCGCCGCAGCGGCCACCCCCAACACAGCCCGCCACAAGATCATCATCGATGGGTCGTTGGTATAAGCGGCCACCACCGACACCACGGCAAACACCGCAGACCCCAACACCAACAACTTCCGCCGCCCCACCCGGTCCCCGAGGGTGCCCATAGCGACCAGGAAGCCCGCCATCAGGAAGCCGTAGATGTCGACGATCCACAGCATCTGCGTGCCATCGGGCCGCAGGTCGGCGGCGATGTGCGGGATGGCGAGGAACAGGATCGTCAACATCATGAAGAGCAACAACGAGGGCAACACCAACAGCCCCAGTCCCACCCACTCCCGCCGCCCGGCACGTGGTGGCGCTTGGTTCGCGGTGTCCATGACCCATCCCTTCACTCGGCGGTGATACCCAGCGGGGGTATCGAAGTGCGGACCCAGAACATACAGGGAGGGGGTATCCCCCCGCAGCCCACAACCCCCACCACCCCTTCAACCCGCCGGTAACTCCCCTCTAGAACCCCAGCCCCCCGCCCCAGCCCCCCGCCCAAGCCGCCTGCATCGCCATCCACACCCAGCGCCAGCCGCCCCCATGCACGACGCCCCACGCCCTCACCGGCCGCCTCCCCGCGCCCAACGCTCCACACCAGCCGCCCCCGCCCAACGCCGGTCACCTCTCCGCGCCCAACACCAGCCGCCTCCCCGCGCGAAGCTCCGACTGCCCACCCACACCACCTCCGCCGGCCGCAAGCCCACGCGCCCCGAGACTCAACCGGTCGCGCCGCTTTTCGCCCGCAGGGCGGGATGCTTTTCCGCCGAAGGCGCAAGCCAAGCGGCAGCGACCACGGGAAGGGCCTC
>NZ_JBBEGC010000071.1:0-36537 GCF_037401995.1 Saccharothrix sp. CCNWYY140 | reverse complement strand
CGGGGATGACACAAGCAAGAAGCCCAAGTTGCGCTGTGTCCTCCTCGGCGGACTGCCCACTCGCCGGCTCCGCCGAAGAACCCGCGCTTCGCGCGAGTTGTGTGGGTTACCAGAGGCCGCGTGCTCTGGCGAGCCTTCCGACGGATAGTGCGACGCGGAGGACTAGGGCGTCGCGGGGGTCGTTTGCGTTTCGGCCTGTGAGTTCCGTTGCCCGCCTCAGCCGGTACCGGACGGTGTTCGGGTGCACGAAAAGCTTCCGTGCGCACGCCTCCAGCACGCCCCCGACCTCCAGGAACGCGTCCACCGTCTCCAGCAGCGACCCGCCCGCGTCCTCCAACGGCCGGGCGATGCGGTCCACCAGCTGCCACTCCGCCTCCGGGTCGCCCGCCAAGGCCCGCTCCGGGAGCAGGTCCAGCGAACGGACGGGCCGAGGGGCAGACGGCCAGCCGACGACCGCGCGTAGGCCCGACAGGGCGTCGCCGGCGCTGCGGTGGGCGTCGGCCAGGCTGGTTACCGTGGGGCCGGCTACCACTGGGCCGGGGCCGAAGGCGTCGGAGAGGCGCATCAGGGCGTCGCCGCTGTCGGTTTCGCCGCCCAGGACTACGACCAGTCGTGAGCCCTGCACGCTCAGCAGCACCGGGCGGGAGATTCGTGCCGCCCGGCTGCGGACCTCGAAGACCACGGCCGGGGGGTCGTCGGACGGTGGGTTGCCCACCAGCACGGTTGCCTCGGCTGCCGGGTCCCAGCCCAAGGCCGTGGCTCGGGACAGCAGGGACTCCTCCGCGTCGCCGCGCACGATGCCGTCCACGACCAAGGCCTCCAGGCGGGCGTCCCACGCGCCCCTTGCCTCGGCGGCGGCGGCGTAGGAGGTGGCTGCTGAGAAGGCGATTTCGCGGCCGTAGCGGAGGACGCCTTCGGTGAGGAGGGCTCGTTCGGCCTCGTTGCGGGCCAGCTTGGGGAGTTGCTGTTCGAACAGTTCCAGGGCGATCCGGACCAGTTCGACGGTCTGGCGCAGACTCACCCACCGGGAGATGTCCTTCGGCGCGGCTCGGAACGCCTCGGCGGTCAGGCGGATGGCCTGTTGCGGGTCGTGCAGCCACGAGACGAAGCCGGCGACGCCGTTCTGGATCAGCAGGAGCACGCCCGCGCGTTGTTCGGCGGGCATCCGCCGGAACCAGGGCAGCTGCTCCTCCATCGCGGCCACGCTGGAGGCCGCCAGGTCGCCCGAGGCGCGCTGGAGCGTGCGCAGCGTCTCCCTCGACAACGCCGGCAGGACCTCGGCGGAGCTGCTCATGCCTCCACGATCGCACACCACCCGTCCGTGCCTGCGCGGTCCACCAACGAGTGACACAGCCTGACCTGGGGCGCGACCCGTCCTACCTTCGGGGAACACCCCCAGCGACCGTGGAGGTTGCCCGTGCGCAGGTACGTGTCCGTCGGCTTGGCGCTTGTCACCACGCTGGCGACAGCCGTCGTCCCGTCGTTCGCCACCGCCGACCCGCTCGCGCCGTTCACGTCGCAGCAGCTCGCCTGGAAGCAGTGCAGCCAGAACGTCCCGAGCCTGGAGTGCGCGGACCTCGTCGTCCCGCTCGACTACAGCCGCCCGGACGCCGACCGCATCTCGGTGCGCGTCAGCCGACTCAAAGCACTCGACCAGGCACGGCGGCGCGGCGTCCTGGTGCTCAACCCCGGAGGTCCAGGCGGGTCTGGCATCGGTATGCCGGTCTTCCTGGCCAAGTCGAAACCGGCTCAGGTGTACGACCTGATCGGGTTCGACCCGCGTGGCGTCGGCGGGTCCACAGCGTTGGCCTGCCGACCGTCACCCGACTTCGCCACCGTGGACACCCGGCCGCCGGACTCCGAGTTCCCCAAGTGGGCGGCGGAGGCGCAGGCGGCCGAGGACGCGTGCCGGCGGGCCGCCGGTGGCATCCGGCCCTACATCAACACGCCCAACACCGCCCGGGACATGGACGTGCTGCGCGCGGTGCTCAAGGAGGAGAAGCTGAACTACCTCGGCTACTCCTACGGCACCTACCTGGGCGCGGTGTACGGGAGCCTGTTCCCGCAGCGCCTGGACCGCAGCGTGCTCGACTCGTCGGTGCACCCGGAGTGGATCTGGCGCGAGCAGTTCCGGGCGCAGGCCGTGGCGTACCGGCGCAACGTCGACCTGTGGGCGGCATGGGCGGCGGAGCACCACGCCGTGCTCAAGCTCGGTGCCACGTCCCAGGAAGTGCTCGCGGGGCTGGAGACCCTCGCCGCGTCCCTGGCCGTGAAGCCCGTGGCGGGTCAGACCCGGACGACGTTCGACGCCGCCGTGGGCGTGGGCGCCCGCTACCGTCCACTGTGGGCGGAGCTGGCGGCCGTGGTGCAGCAGCTGGCGACGGGCACGTCGTCGGAGTCCGCGCGGGTCCTGGCCGACTCGGTGCGCGACGAGCTGGTGCCCGGGGTCTTCAGCACGGTCATCTGCGAGGTCGACTGGCCGGCTGACGCCGAGATGTACTTCGAGGACATGCGGGTGTTCCGCGAGCGCTACCCGTACGGCTTCGGCGTGGTCCGCGCGGCCCCGACGACCTGCACGTACCGGTCGTTCACCCCGCCCGAGCCCGCCGTCGAGCTCAAGCGCAACGGCTACCCGGTGGGCGTGGTGATCCAGGCCGAGGGCGACACGCAGACCCGCTACGAGGGCGGTCCGGCGATGGCGACGCGGCTGGGCCACCAGCTGCTGACCGTGCGGGACGAGGGCAAGCACGGCATCTACGGCGGCGGCAACAAGTGCGTGGACCGCGAGATCGACCGCTACCTCGTGGACGGCGTGCTGCCGGACAGCTCGTCGTCGTGCCCCGGCGACCCGCGCCCGGAGCCGACCGCGGCGGTCTCGGCGGCCCACGTGCGGTCCTACTTGGACAGCCGCGGCCTCGCCGCCTTCACCGGCCCCTGACCCGTCGACGCGAAAACGCCCGGCACGCTGTGAAGCGCGCCGGGCGTTTCCCTCTCCCCGGTCCCCACCGGTGACTCCACTCTGGACTGTCGCCGGCCGAAGTGCCACGTCAGTCACCCTTTCGTGCCACTGCTTCAGGTTGCCGGGTGATGCGGGGTGGGAAACGATCTCCGCAAGCGTTGACAACTTCTGCGAGGAGGGGCGTCGTGGGCTCCCAGATCACCGAAGGACTCGGACAGGCGTGGGCGATGGTGGCCACGTTCGTGCCGAAACTCCTCGGCTTCCTGCTGGTCCTGTTCATCGGCTGGCTCGTCGCCAAGGCGCTCGCCAAGGCCGTCGGGTTCCTGCTCAACCGGGTGGGCTTCGAGCGCCTGGTGGAGCGGTCCGGCCTGCGCGGCGCGATGGCGAACTCGCCCATCGACGCCTCCGGGCTGATCGTCAAGATCGTCTACTACTTCGTGCTGCTGATCGCCCTCCAGCTGGCGTTCGGCGTGTTCGGCACCGGCAACGCGGTCAGCGCGCTGCTCAACGACGTCATCGCCTACCTGCCGCGGATCGTGGTCGCGATCGTGCTGGTGCTGGTGGCCGCCGCGATCGGCAAGGCGCTGCGCGGCGTGGTGACCGGTGCGCTGGGCGCGCGGCCGTACACGCGGATGCTCGGCGGCATCACGTACGGGTTCATCGTGGCGCTGGGCGTGATCGCGGCGCTGAACCAGCTCGGCATCGCGGTGTCGGTGACCATGCCGGTGCTCATCACCGTGCTGGCCACGGTCGCCGGCGTCATCGTGATCGGCGTGGGCGGCGGCTTGGTGCGGCCGATGCAGCAGCGCTGGGAGGGCTGGCTGGACCGCATGCAGCAGGAGGCGAAGAGCGCACCCGAGCCCCGCAGGTCCCAGGACACGATGACGACGCCCCCGACCCGCGTCGGCGCGACCACGGGCGGTCGGCCCCCGCAGATGGACACCCCGACCCCTCCCGCCGGCATGCCGATGCCCCCGGCCGACGGCCGCTGAGCCCACCACCGACCGGCGTCGGCCGCTGAGCCCCTGTCGCTGAGGCCCCTTCGCTGAGCCCTGTCGAGGAGCCCCTGTCGCTGAGCCCCTGTCGAGGAGCCCCGCCCGGGATGGGCGGGGCTCCCGCGCGTCACGAGGGCTGCGCGGCGGCGCAACCATCGGTCGGCAATCCCGCCGTCGACCGCCGAACCGCCGCCAGCCGCAAGCCGCCGCCTGCCGCTGAACCGCTGCCTGCCGCTGAACCGCTGCCTGCCGCAAGCCGCCGCTGAACCGCTGTCGCTGGCGGCAAGCCCCGCTGGCCCCGGACCGCCGCCGGTTGGCGAACCCGGGTCCGGCCGCGGAACCGCCGCCGGCCGCCGAACCGCTGCCAGCCGCAAGCCGCCGCCGGCGGCAAGCCCCGCCGGTCCCGAACCGCCGCCGGTTGGCGAACCCGGGTCCGGTCGCAGAACCGGCCCCTGTCGCTGAGCCCCTGTCGAGGAGTCCCGTCCGGATGGGCGGGGCTCCGGCATGTCACCAGCGCGGGCGCGAGGGCCTGTGAACGTCGCTGGGGCCGGCCTGCGGCCCCCGGTTCCATTGTCCCACCGGGGACCGACAAAAGCCGGGGCGGCTACAGGGTGTCCAGGACGTCTTCCCAGCTCACGTACGCGAAGCCGGTCGTCGCGAGGTCGCCCACCGCAGGTGTGCGCTCGCCGTCGTGCACGACCAGCAGGCCCTCCTCGTACTCGTCGCCCAGGTCGGCGGTCACCAGTTGTGCGCCGTCCGAGTGTTCGACCGAGTCGTTGCCGTCGCCCGCGCCCACGATGAACTCGCCGAGGTAGCGGTTGCGGCCCGTGCGCTCGTACACCACGAACCGCGAGTCGCCCTGGCTGGACGCCACCAGGTGGTCGCCGCCGACCGTCAAGCCCTCCGCGTCCGCCTCCAGGTGCGTGCCGCCGAAGCCCGGGTCCGCGCCGGACACCGAGCACTCCTCGGTCTCCGGGTCGTAGGTCTGCGGCACGCCGAAGGAACGCACCCGGTCGATCAGCTTCGGCGTCCCGAAACCGGTCGCGGTCAGCGGGATGCGCCAGATGCCGACGTCCTCCTGGGCCGCGTAGAGCACGCGGTTCGGCGAGTCGACGACCATGCCCTCCAGCTGCGGACCCTCGCCCGGCTCGCCGCACGGCGTCCAGGTGGTGCCGTCGGGCAGCGGGAACGTCGCCGGCAGGTCGACCGTGGACACCACGCGGGTGCCGACCGTGCCGCCGGCCGCCGGGACCACGTGCAGCAGGGCCACCCGGGTCTCGTTGCGCCGGTTCACCACGACCACCGGCGTCCGGTCGACCTGACCCGCCGCCAGGCCGTACGCGGTGTGCTGCTCGTCGACCTCCTCCTCGGACGCGGAGAACACCGGCCGCGCCGCCGGGTCGGTCACGTCCCGCACCACGCCGGCGCCGGCCGCCGAGCCCCGCGCGTCGATCTCGTACACCCGCACCCGGTCCCGACCGCGGTCGCTGACGAACGCCAGGTCCCGGCGGACCCCGCCGACCGCGACCCGGCTGAGCACGTCGACGTTGTTGAACCGGCCCGGCTTGGCGTCCGGGTTCGGCGGCTGCGGCGCGGCGTAGGTGCCCAGGGTCCGGCCCTCGAGGTCGAACGCCGCGAGGCCGCCCTCCTTCAACGTGCCCAGCACGACGCTGCGCTCGGGGGAGCGGGGGTGGACCCAGATCGCGGGGTCGTCGGCGTGCGCGTTCGCGGGCACACCGGACCCGTCGTCCACGAACGCACGGGTCTGCGTGACCGGCACGACCACACCGGAGGACGCCGCCGCGACGGGCGCGGCGACCAACAAAGGCACCAAAGCCAGGACAAGGGCTCGCATTCGCGGCAACGTACGAGGCACCGATGTACGCCCGCTGAAATCGGGGTGTACGCCTTGTGCCCGCAGTCACACGCGGGGAACACATCGCCCCGAGGCGGTGTTCGGCGCAGTAGACGCTTGGAGGACGCGATGCACGTCTTGCTGGATCAGGGCTTCACCGTCTTCGGCCAGAAGGTGTCCTACGCCGAGTTCATCGGCCAGGTCTTCGCCCTCGTGGTGGTGTACCTGGCGCAGCGGCGCTCCCTGTGGACCTGGCCCGTGCAGTTGGTCTCGGTCACCCTGCTGTTCGTCGTCTACCTCTCCGCCCACCTCGGCGGCACCGCCGCGCGGCAGGTCGTGATCGCCCTGATCACCCTGTACGGCTGGTGGGCCTGGACCAAGCGCCGCGACCCGGTCTTCGGTGTCGTGGTCCGCAAGGGCACGGTGAAGGAGCGCCTGGCCGTCCTCGCCGCGTTCGTGGTCGGCACCACCGCTTTCGCCTTGGTGCTGGACGCCCTGCACGCCTCTTGGGCCCCGTGGCCGGACGCGGCGATCTTCGTGGGCACCGTGCTGGCGTTCACCCTCCAGGGTTTCGGCCTGGTGGAATTCTGGCTGGTGTGGCTCGTGGTGGACGCGATCGGCGTGCCCCTCCAGATCCAGTCGGGCCTGTACTTCAGCGCGCTGGTCTACACGGTCTTCGCGGCCCTGGTGATCTGGGGTTGGATCGACTGGAACCGCGAAGCCAAACGAGCCGCCACCGCCGCCATCCCGGCCCAGTAGCTCAACGGCCCGAAGAAGCGCGCGCGGCGGCGTCCGCCAACTGCCTCAGCTCGGCGTCCAACGACCCAGGGTTCAGCAGCACGTTGTGCACAGCGCGTTGCACTACACGCGTTAGGTCGTCGTAGTGCGCCGTGCGCGGCCGGTTCCGGGCATTGCGCACAGCGGTCTCCAACACCACCAGATGCGGCAACCGCGCCCGCAACGACGGCTCCCCGTACAAACTCACCAAGGTCGGCGGATAACCCGCCTGGGTCAACAGGGCCGCCTGGCTCTCCTCCCCGGTCAGGAACCGGATGAAGTCCCGCGCCGTCGCCTGGTGGGCCGAGCAGCGGGACACCGCCACGTTCCACCCGCCCAACGCCGCCGGCCCCGGCAGCGCCGCCATGCCGAACCGGCCGTTCAACGGCGAAGCCTCCAACTCCGCCCGCGCGTAAGGCCAGGTCCGCAGGAACAGCGCCCGCCCCTCCAGGAACTCCTTCAAGCTCGCAGCCTCGTCGTACCGCAGCGCCTCCCGCGGTATCCAGCCCTGTTCCACCCCGGCCGCCAACCGGCCCACACCCGCTCGTGCACCCGGTCCGTTCAGGTCGGCGGCGTCGCCGCCGTGGCCCCACACGGCCTCCAAGGCGTTCACGGTCAAGCCCTCGTACTGGCCCAGCTGCCCCACGTACCCGGCGATCCCGTACTTCGGCGCGATGGTCGCGGCCTGCCGTTCCAGCTGGTCCCACGACGTCGGCCGGCTCGCGCCTTCCGCCGCCAGCAGGTCGGCCCGGTAGAACAGCACGCCCGCGTCCGCGCGCCACGGGACCGCCCACAGCCGCCCGCCGTCCCGGGCCGACTCCACGGCGGCAGGGAGGAAGCGGTCCGCTCCCATCTCGGATTCGGGCAGTCGGGCCAAGTAGTTGGCCTGGGCGAACGCCGCCGTCCACACCACGTCCAGGGTGACGACGTCGTAGCACTGCGACCGCGTGTCCGCGCCCCTCTGGCCCGCGAGGTCGCCGGCGCGGGCCACGAGCTGGGCGCGGTAGTCGTCGGTCGGGGTGGGCATCGGCACGTACGTCACCTGCTCGACCGAGCTGCTGCGCGCGTTCCACGCCTCCACCCGCTGCCGGATCGGTCCCGCCGACGACAGGTCGTGGCTGTCCACGAACGTGATCGGCCCGCGCCCCTCGAACGCCGGGTCCACCGCCGGCGCGCCGCACCCGGCCGCGACCAAGCACACCACCAGCCACCACCTGATCACCGCGCACCCCACAACCGGTCGGCGACCCAGTCCAACGCCTGCTCCACCTCGACCGCGTCCGAACAATCGCCCGGATAAGCCGCGTCGAACGCCCCCAACTGGTTCACGGCACTGCACGCCCCCGCCACCAGCCCGACGCCGTGGACCTCGATCGAGCCGTCCACCACCGGCCCCGCCCGCGCGGGCGTCAGCGCCGACGTGATGACGACGATCGGGCGCTCCAAGCCGTGCCGCCGCACCGCCTCCGCCACGACCCCCGCCGCCGTCTCGGGCGTGAACTCCAGCCGAGGCGCGTCGGGTGCCAGCACGGCGATCCGATCCGCCAACGCCCGCGCCGGCGCGGAACCGTCCACGGCCAGCACCACGCCCGTCCCGTCGCTCGCCGCCCGCCACGCCGCACGCGCCGCCACCGGGTCGACCGCGGGCTCCAGCAGCGGCGGCTTCCCCGGCCGCACGTGGTCGTGCAGGCCCGGGTTCCAGTTCGCGTCCCGGAAACCCGCCTGCCGGAACGAGCCCTGCCCGCCGTCCGCGAGCAGGTGCGCCAGGAACGCCGTCACGGCCTCCTCGCGACGCTCGTTGGGCGGCCGGTTCCCACGCCGCACCTCCACGAACGGGTGGTCCAGGTCGATCGTGCCCTCCGCCGGGTACAGCGGGGTCAGGCACCGCAGCTCGTCGCGCCCGACCGCCTTCTCGGACGCCAGCACGGCACTGGTCGCGTCCGGGCACACCGGTCCGGACGACGTG
Source organism: Saccharothrix sp. CCNWYY140 (assembly GCF_037401995.1). Taxonomy (NCBI): domain Bacteria; kingdom Bacillati; phylum Actinomycetota; class Actinomycetes; order Pseudonocardiales; family Pseudonocardiaceae; genus Saccharothrix; species Saccharothrix sp. CCNWYY140. The sequence goes on along the minus strand of NZ_JBBEGC010000071.1, from coordinate 27,985 downwards.
CGCAGCGCCGCCTCCCGCAAGCGGCGGGCCGAGGTCGGGTCGTCCAGCGCCGTCGCACCGAGTTCCGCGCGCACGACGGCCACCGCCGCCGCCAGGTTCGCGCCCGACGCCGCCGGGTCCACGGCGGCGAGCCGGAACGCGGCCAGGTCCCGCCAGCGGAACGACCCGTCGGCGGTCGCCCGGTTCGGCGCGACGCCCAGCACCAGCGGCGAGTGCGCGACCGTGCCGCGGTCGTCCAGGTCGATGTCGCCGCCGCCGTCGCGCAGCAGCCGCTCCGCTTCGGCAAGCTCCCACCGCACGTCCGGCAGCCACACGTGCGGCTCGGGGCCGTTGGCCGCCAGGTCGAGGTCCGGCCAGCCCCGGCCGATCGCCGCCACCGACGCCGCCGAGGGCCGGGAGGTCACGTGCACCCGCGCCCGCTTGCAGCCGGTCTCGTCGCGGTAGAGGTTCGTGAAGTCCGCCGCCAGCCGGCGCACCACGTCCGCCTTCTCCGCCGAGGACAGGACGTTGACCTGCACCGGTTCCGGGCACGGCGCGGTCACCGGCGCCCGCGCGGCCAGCGCGTCGCACGCCAGCAGCACGGCCAGCAGCGGCACCAGGGCCACCACCGACCAGCGCGGGCGGGGCAGCGGCCGGCGCGGTTCGGGCTTCGGGTGGTCGGGGCGGGAGATCCAGGCCTTGCCGTGGACCTCCTTCACGTCCACCGCGACCTCGCGGTAGGAGTCCGGGTCGCACACCGGGTCGTCGCGCACCACGTCCCGGAAGAAGCGGTCGGACACGATCAGCGCCAGCTCGCCGGGCCGCCGCCGCAGCTCCTCGCGCAGCGCGGCCGACTCCAGCAGCCGGAACGCCAGCACCAGGCCGTCGCCCATCACGCCGTTGCCGTCGTTGGAGACCTCGCCGGAGGTGATCGCCGCGCGCAACCGGATCACGGCGTCGTCGGCCGCCGCCTTGTTGTGCTTGCGCAGTTGGCCGGCGAGCACGTGCGGCAGGGAGCCGACCAGCCGGCCGTTGGGCACGTCGTGCGGCACCAGCACGAACAGCCCGTCGCCCCGGTCCTCGTGGTAGGTGCCGTCCCAGTCGTCGGTCCACGGGATGCCGCACTCGGCGAAGGCCCGGACCAGCGCCTCGTACAGGCCGCGCCGCACCGCCTCCTGCTCGGTGCGCCCGCGCGCGCCGAAACCGGACACGTCCACGGCCAGGATCGTGCGGTGGACGGCGGGTCGAGGCGTCCCCATTGCCCCCCTCGTCGCCGGGCTCACCCCGATTCTATGGTGTGGATCACAGGGGCATCACCGCCGTGACGCGGAAGGGCGACGACGTTCAGCGCGTCTCAAAGGCTCCATGACCACCTCAGGGGTCCGGAGACCCTGCACCGGGACGTTGAACGGCTCAGCGGAGCTCTCAGGGCCGGGAACGGCGAACGCCGGGGACTCCACCTGATCGAGTGGAGTCCCCGGCGTCCGCTGGGGTCGTGCGCCAGGCCGAACCGGCCGGGTGGTGCGTCAGGCCAGGCCGGCGTCCGAGGTGGACGGGCCGGCCGCCGACACGTCGTCGATCTTGTACCGGCGCGCCGCCTCGACGACCTTCGCCTGGTCGACCTCGCCGCGCTTGGCCAGCGCCTGGAGCGTGGCCACCACGACCGACTCGGCGTCCACCAGGAAGTGGCGCCGCGCGGCCGGGCGGGTGTCGGAGAAGCCGAAGCCGTCCGTGCCGAGGGTGACCATGTCGGTCGGCACGTACGGGCGGATCAGGTCCGGCACCGCCGACATCCAGTCCGACACCGCCACGACCGGGCCGGCCGCGTCGGCCAGCACCTGCGTCACGTACGGCACGCGCGGCTCCTGGTCGGGGTGCAGCAGGTTGTGCCGGTCGACCTCGACGGCCTCGCGGCGCAGTTCGGAGTACGACGTCGCCGACCAGAGGTCCGCCTGCACGCCCCACTCGTCGGCCAGCATCTGCTGCGCCTTGACCGCCCACGGCATCGCGACGCCCGAGGCGAGGATCTGCGCGCGCGGACCGGACGCCGCACCGCCCTGCTGGTACCGGTAGAGGCCCTTGAGCAGGCCCTCCACGTCCAGGTCCGCCGGCTCGGCCGGCTGCTGGTACGGCTCGTTGTAGACGGTCATGTAGTAGAAGACGTTCTCGGCGTTCTCGCCGTACATCCGCCGCAGGCCGTCCTTGACGATGTGCGCCACCTCGAACGACCACGCCGGGTCGTAGGCGATCACCGCCGGGTTGGTGTGCGCGAGCAGCAGCGAGTGCCCGTCGGCGTGCTGGAGGCCCTCGCCGGTCAGCGTGGTGCGGCCCGCCGTCGCGCCCAGCACGAAGCCGCGCGCCATCTGGTCGGCCGCCGCCCACAGGCCGTCACCGGTCCGCTGGAACCCGAACATCGAGTAGAAGATGTAGATCGGGATCATCGGCTCGCCGTGCGTCGCGTACGACGTGCCGGCGGCGGTGAACGACGCCGTCGAACCGGCCTCGTTGATGCCCTCGTGCAGGATCTGCCCCTGCTCGGATTCCTTGTACGCCAACATGAGCTGCGCGTCCACGGACGTGTACAGCTGCCCGTTGGGGTTGTAGATCTTCTGCGCCGGGAACATCGAGTCCATGCCGAACGTGCGCGCCTCGTCCGGGATGATCGGCACGATCCGGCCGCCGATCTCCGGGTCCTTGGCCAGGTCGCGGACCAGCCGGACGAACGCCATCGTGGTGGCGACCTCCTGCTTGCCCGAGCCCTTGCGCACCACGTCGTAGACCTTGTCGCCGGGCAGCACCAGCGCCTTGGACTTCGCCCGGCGCTCCGGCACGAAACCGCCGAGCTGCTTGCGCCGCTCCAGCAGGTACTGGATCTCCGGGGCGTCCTGGCCGGGGTGGTAGTACGGCGGCAGGTACGGGTCGAGGTCGGCGTCGGAGATCGGGATGCGCAGGCTGTCCCGGAAGAGCTTGAGGTCCTCCAGGGTCATCTTCTTCATCTGGTGCGTGGCGTTGCGCGCCGCGAAGTGCGGGCCCAGGCCGTAGCCCTTGATGGTCTTGGCGAGGATGACCGTCGGCTGACCGTGGTGCTCCACGGCCGCCTTGTACGCCGCGTAGACCTTGCGGTAGTCGTGGCCGCCGCGCTTGAGGTTCCACACCTCGTCGTCGGACATGGGCGCGACCAGTTCCTTGGTGCGCGGGTCACGGCCGAAGAAGTGCTCCTTGACGTACGCGCCGTCGTTGGCCTTGTAGGTCTGGTAGTCGCCGTCGGGCGTGGTGTTCATCAGGTTCACCAGCGCGCCGTCGCGGTCGGCGTGCAGCAGGGAGTCCCACTCACGGCCCCAGATGACCTTGATGACGTTCCAGCCGGCGCCCCGGAAGAACGCCTCCAGCTCCTGGATGATCTTGCCGTTGCCGCGGACCGGGCCGTCCAGGCGCTGGAGGTTGCAGTTGACCACGAAGGTCAGGTTGTCCAGCTGCTCGTTGGCCGCGACCTGGAGCAGGCCGCGCGACTCCGGCTCGTCCATCTCGCCGTCGCCCAGGAACGCCCAGACGTGCTGGTCGGAGGTGTCCTTGATACCGCGGTCGTGCAGGTAGCGGTTGAACCGCGCCTGGTAGATCGCGTTCATCGGGCCCAGGCCCATCGAGACGGTGGGGAACTCCCAGAAGTCCGGCATCAACCGCGGGTGCGGGTAGGACGGCAGACCGCCGCCGGGGCCGGCGTGCGAGTGCTCCTGGCGGAAGCCGTCGAGCTGCTCCGCGGTCAGGCGGCCCTCCAGGAACGCCCGCGCGTACACACCGGGTGACGCGTGGCCCTGGATGAACACGTGATCGCCACCGGACGGGTGGTCTTTGCCCCGGAAGAAGTGGTTGAAGCCCACCTCGTAGAGGCTCGCGCTGGAGGCGTAGGTCGAGATGTGGCCGCCGACACCCACGCCCGGCCGCTGCGCCCGGTGCACGGTGATCGCCGCGTTCCACCGGATCCACGCGCGGTAGCGGCGCTCCACCTCCTCGTCACCGGGGAACCACGGCTCCCGCTCGGTGGGGATGGTGTTGACGTAGTCCGTGCTGGTCAGAGCGGGTACGCCGACGTGGCTCTCCCGCGCGCGCTCCAGCAGGCGCAGCATCAGGTAGCGGGCTCGCTGCTGACCGCCGCCCTTGAGCACGGCGTCGAACGACTCCAGCCACTCCGCGGTCTCCTCCGGGTCGATGTCCGGCAGGTGGGCGGCCAGGCCGTCACGGATGACACGCACCCGTTCGGGAGTGTTCTGCGGGCTCAAGGGATCTCCTCAATCCGGGGTCTCTGGTTCCCATCGTTGCCTTCGAGACACCGTCCCGTCACCGCTACCGGTGAGTAGTTCTGGATCGTGTCCCTCGCGCGCGCGAATAGGAGGTATGTAGAGCGTGCCTCATCCGGATGGCGGACCGCATCCGGGGGTACCCGATGCGGCGTGTCCCGGCGCTTACGGTTGCGCTTGCCTGGTCTGACAGTGTTCGCTAACCGCGACTGGTAGTGACGTCGCGCGGCAGTCGAACCCGGCTGCCGCTCTTGTGTACTTGGAGGAGTGGAAGCCGTGGTCGCCGCGGAAGACGCCGGCAAGATCGGTGTCGCCGACAAGCTCGGGATCGAACCGGGCGCTGTTGTCCAGGAACTCGGCTGGGGAGAGGACGTCGACGACGACCTCCGTGCGGCGGTCGAGGAGCGCGTCGGCAGCGATCTGCTCGACGAGGACGCCGACGAGGTCGTGGACGTGGTGCTGCTGTGGTGGCGCGAGGACGACGGCGACCTGGTCGACACCCTGGTCGACGCCATCGGGCCGCTCGCCGACGACGGCGTGATCTGGGTGCTGACGCCCAAGACCGGCAGGCCGGGCTACGTCGAGCCGAGCGACATCGCCGAGGCCGTGCCGACCGCGGGGCTCGCCCAGACCTCCGCCATCAGCGCGAGCCAGGACTGGTCGGCGATCAAGCTCGTGTCGCCGAAGTCGGTCAAGTCCAAGCGCTGAGACCGGCGTTCTCCTCGCCCCGACCCGTGCCGCTAGGCTCGACGGCGGGCTCCGCACGGAGCCCGTCTTGTTGGGCTGTGCTTTTTTCACTTTGGCGGAAGGGCGAGGAATGTCGGTCGAGGTCGGTTCGCAGGCTCCGGACTTCACGCTCAACGACTACAACAAGCAGCCGGTGACGCTGTCGTCGTTCCGCGGCGAGCGCAACGTCCTGCTGGTGTTCTACCCGTTCGCGTTCAGCGGCATCTGCACCGGCGAGCTGTGCCAGGTGCGCGACGAGCTGGCCACGTACGAGAGCGAGAACGTGCAGGTCATCGGCGTGTCCGTGGACACCCCGTTCAGCCTGAAGGCCTGGGCCGAGCAGCAGGGCTACACCTTCCCGCTGCTGTCGGACTTCTGGCCGCACGGCGCCGTGGCGAGCGAGTACGGCGTGTTCAACGAGGCGGCGGGCCTGGCCAACCGCGGCACGTTCCTGATCGACACCGAGGGTGTCGTCCGGTACGCCGAGGTCAACGCGCCGGGCGAGGCGCGCGACCAGGAGGCGTGGAAGAAGGCCGTCGCCGAGCTGGGGGCCTGATAGCGTTTGCCCCGGTGCTCGGCTCGCGGGCACCGGTCCGGGCGTGTAGCTCAGCGGAAGAGCACTCGGTTTACACCCGAGCGGTCGCAGGTTCGAATCCTGTCGCGCCCACCACTGTGTCCGGTTTCACAATTCATGCGGCAATTCGTTTTTCCGCATCCCGCGATGTCCACCATCAGGGTATTGCGGACGGGTAACACCGAACGGGACGCTGGACCGATGCACAACCCGGAGCTCCACGTCAAGCTCCCTCCCGATCTGCCCCTGGAAAGTTACGAAGGCATCCGGCAAGCCGTGACCAGCCTGCTCGAACTCTGGGGCGTCGACGACGTGACACCCCAGCTGGTCGACGCGGTGTCCCCGACAGCCGAGTGAGCTGGAGGGTCCGCCCCCCTCCAGCTCACGCCCCGCTCACCCGCGCCTCTTCCTCCTGCGCACCCGCGCCACGACGGCACCCAACGCGAGCGCCGCGCCGACCGTCTGCAACGCCGCCGTCGCGAACTCCAACCACTGGCCCACGGTGTGTCCTCCCTCGTTCGTGCGGTTCCGGGGAGGACGCTGCCCGGTGGCCCGGCCCGCGGTCGGCGATCGCGGACGACCCCGGAGAATGTGCGGGTGGCGGTCGGGTCGTGCCTGGTCAGGGCGGCGTCCGGAGCCGTCCGGCCGGACGTGGTGCGAGTGGGGAGGACACCGGATGCCGTCCGCGTTACCCGGAGTGGCGGAGTTCTGCGCCGACCTGGCCGAGCTGCGCCGGCAGTGCGGCAACCCGTCGCTGAAGTGGCTGGAGAGGCGGGTCGGCTTCTCCGACTCCCACATCGGCGACATCCTCAACGGGCGCAAAGTCGGCCCACCGACCTGGGACTTCGTTTCCGCGTTCGTCACCGCGTGCGCCGAGCACGCCCGGTCTGGTGGCCACCACCCGCGGCTGAACGTCGATCTGGGTTGGTGGCGGGAGGCGCACGGCCGGCTGGAGTTGCCGCCGCCCGCCGGCCCGAACCCGTGGGTCGCGCTGGTCGAGGAGCACCCGGTGTGGCGGCGCGTGCCCGACGCCGACCGGTTGCGCACGCGGATCGCCGAAGTCGCCGGTGCCCTGTTCGAGCGGCGCCGCCGGGCCGTCACGGCGTTGCGCGGCGACTCGTGGCTGGACGACACGTTCGTCGGCCGGATGACCGAACGGGTGGTCGAGCTGCTCGACTCGGTGCTCGCCGACCAGCCGTGGGACCTGAGCGCCGGGGAGGCGGCGTTGATCGCCCTCGCACCCCTGGCGCACCAGACCCGGTCGGCGGTCTTGGCGCAGCGACTGTCCACCGTCGACCCCACCGACCTGGCGCAACACCCCGACCCGGACCCCGAGCGCCAGGACTACCAGCGCTTCCTCGCCGGCCGCGAGGAAAGTCGGCTCGTCGCCCGCACCACGCACCACGCCGAGGACGCCGCCGACATCGCGTGGTGGCTGTTCCACCGCTGGGCGGAGAGCAGGCCTCAGGACGTCACCGTCGCCGACGTGCTGGAGGAGGTGGTCCCGGACGACCCGCCGCTGCGCACGATGCTGGCCGAGTCGCTGGAACGCTTGGTCCGAGTGTTCCGCCTGCCCCCGGAGGGCCTGCGCGACCCCGAACGCCGCAAGCTCAAGCACCGCACCTCCTACGCCCGCGTCACCGTCGCCCACCAACACGTGCGGGAAGACCTGATCGGCCTGCTGCTGGCCGTCGCACACGCCCAGGCGATCGAGGTGACCAGGCTGTCGTCGACCTTGGTCGAGCACCTGGGCATCCCGAAACCGGTACGACTGGACCACCTGCACACCACACTCGACGAGGCCCACTGGGACTACACCGCCGAGACCCGAGTGCACCTGGTCGCGTCCTGCCACCACGAGGCCGTGCTGGAGTCCTTGCGCGAACACGTCGAGCGCACCGACGTGATGCTGGGCGCCATCCGCGCCGCCGCCGAGCACGGGGCTTACCTGGAACCCCTCCGCGCTCTGCCCGCACGTGCCTCGGCGGACCGCGTCGAGCCTGCCGTGGTCAACCGGAAGCCCGCGTTCGTCGTGCCGGTGACCAGGCTGCGCTTGGACGAGTCGCGGGTGCGGGAGCTGCTGATGGGCGAGCAGCTGTACGGGGACAAGTCGCTGGCGATCCGCGAGCTGTACCAGAACGCGCTGGACGCGTGCCGGTACGCCAAGGCGCGCTTGGACTACCTGGAGAAGACCTCCGATTTGCTGTCACGGTGGGAGGGCCGGATCACGTTCACCCAGGGCGTCGAGGGCGGGCGGCACTACTTGAGTTGTGCGGACAACGGCATCGGCATGGGGGAGTCGGAGCTGCGGGAGGTGTTCTCGCAGGCGGGCGTGCGCTTCGCCGACCAGCCGGAGTTCCTGGAGGAAAAGGCCCGGTGGGCGCGGGTGGGGGTGCCGTTCTACCCCAACAGCCGCTTCGGCATCGGCGTGCTCAGCTACTTCATGCTGGCCGACGAGATCGAGGTGACCACATCCCGCATGGACGCCCGAGGCGACAACGCAGGTCCTGCGTTGCGCGTGTCCATCGCCGGCCCGGGACACCTGTTCCACATCCAACGCCTGGACGAGGACATCCCGCACGGCACGACGGTGAAGCTCTACCTGCGCGACGGCGACCAGGCCCCGTCGAGCGTGGACGCTTTGCAGCGGGTGCTGGGCATCGCGGAATTCCGCACGACGGCCGAACACGATGGTTCGACGATCGAGTGGGAACCATCGGTCTTCACGCCCCGGTCGGAGGGCATCTACGCGAGCGGCACTCTGGTCCCCAGCAAGCAGGGTGACGTGATCTGGTGCGAGGACGGCGGTGCTGTCTTGGTCGACGGCCTCCACGTCCACTACAACAACCAGGGTTTCCGAGGCGCGGTCGTGAATCTGACGGGGCTCAAGGCTCCCAAGCTGACGGTAGATCGCAAGTCGATCATCGGAGACGTCTCGGAGCACCTGGGAGAGTTGCTCACCGAGGCCGCGTCCGAACTCTTCGACGCCAACGCCTTCGACTTCGACTGGTTGTGCGACGTCGCGAGTGACAACCCAAGCGTCGCCGACATCGTCACCTCGGTTGGCATACGCCGGAACCGACGACTCCCGGGGAAGAGGCGGTCGGTACACCTCGCGGTTTCGGGCTGCTTCCCGATCGACCTGAACATTGTCGGCAGTTTCGCGAACCAGTTCGTCTCCCGCAGCCTCAGCCGGTTGGAGGCCAGCGAACTGCTCACCCACACCGTGCTGTGGCGGTTCCTCTCCACCATGTCGCCCACGGTGTTGGGCGAGTTGGCGGTGGCGGGCGACCCGCTGCCGGCGGCTCCGTCCGATGAGCTGCTGCTGAAGGGAGATCGCTGGGGCGTCGGCGGCCTGACGATCGATGTCGAGCCCGGGTATGTGCTGTGGAGGGCGGCAACTCTGGGCAGAGCACCCAGGACGGTGGCACTCCGACTCAGGGCATTGGGGTTCGAGGTGGGAGACGTTGGGCGGTTCCCAGCGCACCGTGCCGTCGACCACACCGATGTGATCCTGCTCAGCTCCAAGCTGGACGGCGACAACCCCTGGCTTGTGCCAGGCGAGGTGGTGCCGATCGGACACGTGATCGCCGCGCATCTGCATACCGGACGGCCCGTTGGCGAGATCGTCGCGCGGCTCCGGAACTACTCCTACGACGTGGACGCGCCTTCCGATGAACTCAGCCGGTACACGAAGGCAGACCAGCTGCTGGTGAGCCGGAACCTCAACGGGGACTACCCGTGGCTGGACCGGGGCGGCTTGGTCGGCCACGGACATGTGCTGTACGCGGCGCACGTGCTTGGAATGGCTCCCGAGGCGCTGGTCGCGAGATTGATCGAGTTGGGGTTCCGCATCCGACAGGGCAACCCACAGCCGGATTGGCTCGATCAGATCACGCCGGCGGTCAGAGACGTGCTGTTGGCCGATGAGCACCTGCTGGAAGAGGGTGTCGTAGCTGTTTCCCAGGTGGTGAGCGCTGCATGGAAGTGGGGTGTGTCGCCGCGAGAGGCGGCGCGCAGGATCGGTGACCTCGGCCTGCCCGTGTCGGATCTCCTGCCGGACGAACTGAGCAACGACGACCTTGCCCTGCTGGGGCAGTCGTTCGGCATTGGTGTCGGGCCGGGCCGGCTGACCGTCCATGTGCGCAGCCTGCTGGATATCGCACAGCGAGCGAAGCGCGAACCAGCGGCGGTGGCCGACCGCTTGGTGGAGTTGGGGTACTCGGTTCCCGCCCGAGAAGCCTTGCTGGCCGGCCTGGACGACTTCGACCACGAGTTGATCAGCTACGCCACCAATGGCGTCAGCTGGCACCACGACCGGGCGGGGGCCGTCATCGACATCGCGACCAGGGCGCACCGTGCGCCGCGTGAGGTGGTGGAGCGGTACATCCGGCTCGGGTACGAGGTTCCCGCGTTCGAGCACTTCGACCAGCCGCTGACCCCGTTGTGGAGGGCGCTGGTGGGGATCGCTGGGCTGGTGAAGTTGTCGCCGGGGGACGAGGTGCCGTTCGCCCATGCGCTGAAGGCGGTTCGGTCCGGGTCTTGGACGCCGGGGGAAGCGGTTGAGGCGATGGAAGCCGTTGGTTACCGGGTGCGGCGGGGTGAAGAGGATGGCGTCTTCGATCGGACGGACTTCGACCTGTTGGAGCGGTTGAGCACGACCAAGCCCGTGGACATGCGGAGGTTGATCCTCGAAGCCATGTGGTTCGAGTTGCCGTTGGAGGAGGTTGCCCGGCGGTTGGAGCGGATGGGGTTTGAGGTGCCTGATCTGGCTGTCGAGTTGCCAGAGCTGCTGGAGCGGGTGCCGTTCAGGAGGGATTAGGGGTTGCTAACCGGGAGACGTCTGGTGGGAAGCCCCCTATGCCTAACGGTGTTCTGGACGTAGCTTGTCCGCCATGTCGCCCAAGACGGTCGCCGCGGTGGTGGGGGTCGCTTTCTTCCTGGCCGGGCTGTTGATCATGCTCCTGCCGCTGTCCACCGACTCGCCCTCGGGGATCGCCGTGTCGTGCGGCAACGCGGTGGGGATGGGGTTCGACGCGGTTGCCGTCGAGGCCGAAGGGCAGGCGCTGGTGGAGATCTGTTCGCGGCTGCGGCTGGAGCGGCTGGCCTGGGCAGCGCCGGTGACTGTGTTGGGGGCGCTGCTCGTCGTGGGGGCGCTGGTTGTGCGCAGGCGTGGCGAAGCCCCCGGTGCGCAGCACACCGGGGGCTTCGAGCACCGTTCCTAGCGGGCCAGCAGGGAGGTGATCTCCTGGGCCGCGCCGCCCGCCTCGAGCAGGTGGCGCAGGTTCTCGGGGACCTCGTCGCCGCGCTTCTGGACGGCCTGCGCGTACAGGCGGCCCGCGCGGTACGACGAGCGGACCAGCGGACCGGCCATGACGCCGGAGAAGCCGATGCCCTCGGCGGTCTCCTTGTGCACCACGAACTCCTCCGGCTTCACCCAGCGCTCGACCGGGTGGTGCCGCGGTGACGGGCGCAGGTACTGCGTGATGGTGATGATCTCGCAGCCCGCGTCGTACAGGTCGTGCAGCGCCTCGGTGACCTCTTCGGGCGTCTCGCCCATGCCGAGGATCAGGTTGGACTTCGTCACCAGGCCGGCCTCGCGGGCCTTCGTGATGACCTCCAGCGACCGCTCGTAGCGGAACGCCGGGCGGATGCGCTTGAAGATCCGCGGCACGGTCTCCAGGTTGTGCGCGAGCACCTCGGGGCGCGAGTCGAACACCTCGGCCAGCTGCTCGGGCACCGCGTTGAAGTCCGGGATCAGCAGCTCGACGCCCGTGCCGGGGTTGAGCGCGTGGATCTGGCGGACGGTCTCGGCGTACAGCCACGCGCCGCCGTCCTCCAGGTCGTCACGGGCGACGCCGGTGACGGTGGAGTAGCGCAGGCCCATCGCCTGCACCGACTCGGCGACCCGGCGCGGCTCGTCCCGGTCCAGGTCGGCGGGCTTGCCGGTGTCGATCTGGCAGAAGTCGCAGCGGCGGGTGCACTGCTCGCCACCGATGAGGAAGGTGGCCTCCCGGTCTTCCCAGCACTCGTAGATGTTGGGACAACCGGCCTCTTCGCACACCGTGTGCAGGCCCTCGCGCTTGACCAGACCCTTGAGCTCCCGGTACTCGGGGCCCATCTTCGCCTTGGTCTTGATCCACGAGGGCTTCTTCTCGATGGGCGTTTGGCTGTTGCGCACCTCTAGGCGCAGCAGCTTCCGACCTTCAGGTACGACGGTCACGGCCTCAACATTACGTCACGCCGGATCGGGCGCGACGCCCGTGAGCTTGGCCGTCAGGTCCCACAGGCGGCTCGCGGCGAGCTCGTCCTTGGCCGCCGCCGTGGAGCCCACCCGGGTCGGGTACCCGCGGGTGCCGCGGAACCCGTCCGGGCCGTAATAGGCGCCTCCGACGACGTCCGGCGCGGTCGCCGCGTAGAGCTGCGGCAACGTCCCCATCTCGACGGACTGGGCCAGCAGGTCGCTGATCTTGGCCCCGATGGAGAAGATCGGGTTGCGCCGGGCGCGGGCCATGTTCGCGCTCAACTCGGTCGCCGTGTAGCCGGGGTGGGCCGCGACGGAGGTCACGTCGGCGCCCGCGCCGCGCAGGCGGCGTTCCAGCTCGCGGGCGAACAGCAGGTTGGCCAGCTTGGACTGCCCGTACGCGCCCCAGGACGTGTAGCGGCGGACCTCGTAGTTCGGGTCGGCCAGGTCGATCGCGCCCATCGCGTGCGCCATGCTCGACACCGTCACCACCCGTGAGCCGGGGGTTTCCCGCAGCAGTGGCATGAGCAGCCACGTCAGCGCGGCGTGGCCCAGGTGGTTGGTGCCGAACTGGCGCTCGAAGCCATCGGCGGTGCGGGCGAGCGGCACCGCCATCACGCCGGCGTTGTTGACCAGCACGTCCAGGCGGTCGGTGCGCTCGCGGACGGCCTTGGCGGCGTCGTGGACCGAGCCCAGGTCGGCCAGGTCCAGTTCGACCAGCTCGGCCTTGTGCCCGACGCGCTCCAGCGCCCGCCGCCCGCGTTCAGGGGACCGGCAGGCCATCAGGACGCGGGCGCCCTTCCCGGCGAGCACCTCGGCGGTGCGCAGGCCCAGTCCCGAGTTCGCCCCGGTGACCAGCACCGTCCGGCCGGACTGGTCGGGAATGTCCGCTTCGGTCCACTTCGCCGTGGTCGTCGACACCATGATGGTCACCCAACCGCAAATCAGGCGCTCTTGGCGAGCCTGCGGTGGCGGGCCGGCGCCTTCGGGTGCGGCGCGTTGCGGACCAGCGCCAGGAACGCGGCGCCGACCTTGGCGATCTCGTCGGACGGCTCGGTCAGGTCGGCGAGGCCCGCGGTCAGGGCCAGCAGGCGCTGCTCGCGCTCGACCGCGTCCGACGCGGTGAGGTGCTCGTCCAGCACCCCGCGCAGCACCGGCTGCTCGGCGGCCAGCGTGCGCCACGTGCGCGTGACGGTCTCCACGCGGTCGTCGGCGGCGTCCTCCAGCGCGACGCCCAGCCGGCCGGTGAGCTGCTGCATCCAGCGGTAGTGCAGGGCCGCGAGCACGTCGGCCTCGGTGGCGAACAGCTCGCGGTCGAAGGTCAGTGGCGCCGCGGGATCCCCCGCCGCGGCGTCGAGCACGGCGTCCAGAGCGTCACGCCGTCGGTAGAAGTCGGTCCACCCCATGATCACGCCCTCCTCTCGTGACGCGGCTCATACCTCAGGTCTTTGGCATACCGGCGGTATGGCCGATAGGGCGAACATACCACGAGTACGTACCGCCGGTATGTCGTACGGTTGTGGCCGTGGTGACAGTGCGGTCCAGGCGTGTCGAGTACTCGGAGTCCACCAGGCAGGCCCTGGTGGACAGCGCTGTGGAGCTGTTCACCAAACGGGGGTACGCGGGCACCTCGCTGGACGAGGTGGCCAAGCGCGCGAGGCTCACCAAGGGCGCGCTCTACCACCACTTCAGCGGCAAGCAGGCCCTGTTCGAGGCCGCCTTCGACTCGGTCGAGAACGCCTTCATGCGCAAGCTGGGCGAGATCGTCAGCGCCCCCGGCGACCCGTGGGACACGGCCATCGCCGGCCTGCGCGCGTACGTGCGGGTGTGCCTGGAACCGTCCTACCAGCGGATCGTGATCCACGAGGCGCCCGTGGTCATGGGGTGGGAGCGGTGGCGCGAGGCGGAGGAGCACTTCAGCTACGGGCTGCTGCGCTCGACCATCGAGGTGCTGATCACCAGCGGCGAGCTGGAGCAGCTACCGGTGGAGACGATGGCCCGGCTGCTGTTCGGGTCGCTGTCGGCGGGGGCGAGCATGATCGCCGGGGCGGCTGATCCGAAGAAGGCGAGCGCGGAGGTCGAGCGCACCATCGTGCGGGTGGTGGAGGGGCTGCGGGTGAGCAGCGCTCCCAGCCTGAGCGCACCACCTCGGGAACACCGCTCCCGATCGCGCCGTCGTTGAACGGCCCGGGGAACGCGGCTCTCGGGTTCGGGTGAACGCGCCCAGCAACCCCGGGTGGCGGCCGAGGCGGGAAACTCCGTGCGCATCGGGGTCCGATAGCTTGGGGTTCGTGGAACTGCGCATCTTCACCGAGCCCCAGCAGGGGGCCTCCTACGACGACCTGCTCCGCGTCGCCCGCACCGCCGAGGACGCCGGGTTCGGGGCCTTCTTCCGGTCCGACCACTACCTGAAGATGGGGTCCGTCGACGGGCTGCCCGGTCCCACCGACGCGTGGATCACGTTGGCCGGCTTGGCGCGGGAGACCAAAACCATCCGGCTCGGCACGCTCGTCACCGCCGCCACCTTCCGGCACCCCGGGCCGTTGGCGATCTCCGTCGCGCAGGTGGACCAGATGTCCGGTGGGCGGGTCGAGTTCGGGCTCGGGTCCGGGTGGTTCGAGGCGGAGCACACCGCGTACGGGCTGCGGTTCCCGTCGCTGGGTGAGCGGTTCGAGGTGTTCGAGGAGCAGTTGGAGGTCATCACCGGGCTGTGGGAGACGCCGGTGGGGGAGACGTTCTCCTTCGAGGGCAAGCACTACACGCTCACCGACTCGCCCGCGCTGCCCAAGCCCGCCCAGGAGCGGGTGCCCGTGGTGGTGGGCGGCAAGGGGGTCAAGCGGACGCCGGCGTTGGCCGCGCGGTTCGCCACCGAGTTCAACCTGCCGTTCGTGGACGCGGGCTTCGCCGTCGAGCAGTTCGAGCGGGTCGACGCGGCCTGCCGCGAGATCGGGCGGGACCCGGCGACCATGACCCGGTCGGTCGCGCTCACCGCGTGCGTCGGTCGGGACGACGCCGAGGTCGTCAAGCGGGCCGAGGCGATCGGCTGGGACTTCGACGAGTTGAAGCAGAACGGGCTCACCGGCACGGTCGCGGAGGCGCAGGAGCGGCTCGGGCAGTGGCGGGAGAAGACCGGGATCTCGCGGGTCTACCTCCAGGTGCTCGACCTGTCCGACCTCGACCACGTGGAACTGCTCGCGGGCGTCACGCCCTGAGCTGGCCCGCCACGTCGGCGGCGGCGGTGAGCAGGACGAGCACGGGGACGGTGGCCGCGCTGCGCAGCCGGTAGCTCCCGCGCTTGTCCTGCTCCACCAGGCCGGACCCGGTCAACGCCTTCAGGTGGTGGTAGAGCTGGCCGGTGGAACCCAGGCGGGCCGCTTCCTGGAGCGCCGTCGCAGGCTGGGCGCCGCGCGCCAGCAGGGACCGGACGATGTCCACCCGCGCCGGGTGCGCCAAGGCCGCCAGCACTTCGATGCGGGGGCGGTCGGCCAGCGACAGCGCCCGTTCCGGCGTCACGTCGATGCGCCACGACACCCGGCCGCCGCCGAGGGAGACCTGCCCGCCGTAACCCAGTTCGCCGCCGCCCTCGTCGCCGTCCGCGAGCACGACGGTCTCCCGCTCGTCACCCTCCAGCGCCGCCACGCGCTGTTCCAGCTCGGCCAGCCGTCGCACCAGGTCCACCCCGGCCATCCTACGTAAGGCCCACGTGGAATTCGCGCAGCGCAGCGGGGTCGAGCAGGGCCGATCGGAGCACCGCGGGCAGACCCATAGCGTCGGCGAATCGCTCCTGCGGCACCTCCCGCGCCAACACCACCCCGGTGCCGACGCGTCCGTCCTCCCACCGCACCCGAACGGCCGCCGTGACGACGCCCGGCAGCGTGCCGAGCTTGACCCACAAGGCCGCCACTCCAGGCGGGAGGTCCTGGCGGCGGTCCAAGTGCGGAACGGGGGTGCGCAGCAGTCGGTGCAGCTCCGCCGCCGTGCCGTGGGCTGTGGTCCGCGCCCGGGCCTCATCAGGCGAGACGCCGGGGGAGCGGCCGAGGACTTCCAGCTGGAGACGCGGATCGGTCAGGTACCGCGCGGGCTCGACGGAACGGCCCAGCACCAGCCGCAGCCCTTCGCCCAGCGGGGACGGGAGCGACGGATCCAGGCGGGTGCGCAGGAAGTCCGCGGCGGTGTTGTCGGCGAACGAGGTCATGACCGCGGCGAGGTCGTCCAGGGCGACGGGGGTGTGCGGGTCGTCGGCGGTCACGCCGTTGGTGGACCGGATGCCCAAGTGGCGCAGCGCGGCGGTGTGGGCGCGGCGGTCCAGGGGCAGGAGGTGCCGCTCCCAGTCGCCGACCCGCACCCGCTCGGCGGGATCGACCCGACCCTCCCTCACCGCCCGCGCGTAGGCCGCCAAGTGCAGGAGGTGCACGGTCGACGCCAAGGGCTGGGGTTCGTGGGGACGGTGGGCGAGCCTGCCGCCCCGGCCGTCGTCCACCACGAAAGCCACGTGCTGCCGGTGGCTGCGCAGCCAGGAAGGCCAGTCGGAGGCGGCGGCCGTGCCCGGGAGGAGAAGGGCGCAGCCGCACGCGGTGAGCAGGGCTCGTCGGGTCAGCGGCACGACGACTCTCCCCTCGGGGTTCCGGAATTCCGGAATACTAGAGGGGGGAGTCGTCGGGTGTCAGCGGCTTTGGACGGCGAACGTGACGCCGGGGGCCACCGGCTGTTGACGCTCCAACGTCCGGTCCGTCAACGGCAGGTCGCCGTTCAGGGCGTCGATGACCGCGTCCCGCGCCATCGGCAGCACCTCGGCCACCGTCACGTCCCGGTCCAGCTCGTGCGACAGCGACGCCACCCCGGCGTCCCGGATGCCGCACGGGATGATGTCGCCGAACGCGGCCAGGTCGGCGTTGCAGTTGATCTCGAACCCGTGCATGGTCACGCCGCGCTGCACCCGGATGCCGATCGCGGCGACCTTGCGCTCCACCCCGCGCTCGTCGGCGGGGATCCACACGCCGCTGCGGCCCTCGACGCGGCCGGTGTGCACGCCGAGCTGGTCGCACACGTGGATCAGGGCCTGCTCCAGCCGCCGCACGTACTGCACGACGTCCATCGGCTCGGCCAGCCCCACGATCGGGTAGCCGACCAGCTGCCCCGGCCCGTGCCAGGTGATCTTGCCGCCGCGGTCCACGTCGATGACGGGGGTGTCCCCGCCGACCGGACGCTCGTCGGGCTCGGTGCGCCGCCCGCACGTGTAGACCGGCGGGTGCTCCAGCAGCAGCAGGGTGTCGCCCCGCGTGCCGTCCGCACGGGCCTCGGCGAGTTCGCGCTGGAGGTCCCAAGCGGCCAGGTAGTCGATGGTGCCCAGCTCACGCACGTCGATCGGGTCGGAGGACGTGCGGCAGGAGAGGTCGCGACTGCTCACGGCTCGACCCTACGCCCACCGCCGGAGACCCGGGCGGCCGGCAGCAGGCCCAGCGCGAGCGCCGCCACCAGGCCGACACCGGTCGTGGCCAGCACCGCGCCGACCGTGTCGGTGAACCAGTGCATCTCCAGCACGACCCGGCTCGCCGCGCACAGCACGACCGCCACCACCGCGCCCGCGACCACCGGCCGCACCAGCGCCGGCCGCAGGCGCGCGCACAGCACGACCGCCGTCACGGCCACCGCCGTCACCGCCGTGACGTGCCCGCTGGGGTAGGACGGCAGGTCGTACTCGACCGGCCGGACCCGCAGGTAGAACCACCGGCTCAGCACGCTGGCCCAGCACACCGCCAGCAGCACCGCCCCCTTGAACGCCAGCACGTCCCGCGCCAGCCACGCCCGCAGCACCAGGCTCACCAGCGCGATCGTCGCCAGCCCCGGGCTGAGCACCAGGCTCACCACGTCCGCCGCGCGCTCGAAACCCGGCCCCAGCCCGATCGCGGCCACGCGCAGGGTCGAGTCCAGTTCCGGCGGGGTGCTGTCCACCGACACGCCGAGCACCACCGACATCAGCGCGAGCACCGCGCCGACGCAGGCCGGGAAGACACGGCTCACGCCGCGGCCACCGCCGCGCCCAGCGCCGGGTGCAGGAAGTGGAAACCGTGCCGCTCCAACACCTTCGGCACCGCCCGCTGGCCCGCGAGCACGCCCTCCTCGGCGATCTCGCCCAGCACGGCCTTGAGCACGAACCCCGGCACCACCCACGGCGTCGGCCGGCGCAGCGCGTGCCCGACCGTCCGGGTGAACTCGGCGTTGGTGACCGGGCTCGGCCCGGTGACGTTGACCGGCCCGCGCACGTCGTGCTCCAGCACGAACTGGTAGGCGGCGATCGTGTCGTCCAGGGAGACCCACGGCATGTACTGCCGCCCGCTGCCCAACCTCCCGCCCAGGCCCAGCGCGAACAGCGGCCGGATCGTGCCGAACAACCCGCCCGACCGGCTGATCACCAGCCCGGTCCGCATCCGCACGACCCGCTGCGACTCGGCCGGCGCCGTCGCGGCCTCCCACTGGCGGCACAGGTCGGCCAGGAAGCCGGTGCCGGTGGGTGTCGACTCGTCCACGACGGCCTCGCCGGTGTCGCCGTAGTACCCGACCGCGCTCGCGTTGACCAGCACCGGGATGCCCTGCTCGGCGACCGCCGCCGCCAGCACCTCGGTCGGGATCGTCCGGCTGTCCAGCAGCACCTGCTTGCGGGCGTGGTTCCACCGCTTGTCCGCGACGCCCGCGCCGCACAGGTTCACCACCGCGTCCACGCCGTCCAGCGCGCCCGCGTCGATGCGCCCGGCGGGCGGGTCCCAGCCGCGCTCGTCGGGGGCCGCGGGCCGCCGCCGGACCAGCCGCAGCACCTCGTGCCCGGCCCCGCGCAACGCGGCGACCAGGCTGGTGCCGAGGAACCCGGACGACCCCGCGATCAGAACCCGCATACCCGTGATCGTCTCGCACGGTGTGCGGTGTTGCACAGCAGCGGCGGTGTTGCCGGGGCCACACAACGCGCGAAGGGCCGCCCCGGACGTGCCGGGGCGGCCCTTCGCGCGTGGCGTCCTTACAGGCCCAGGTCGGCCTCGAACGCGCCTTCCTCCAAGCGGTTCTTCATCGTGGTCAGGAAGCGGCCCGCGTCGGCCCCGTCCACCAGGCGGTGGTCGTAGGTCAGCGCCAGGTAGGCCATCGACCGGATCGCGATGGTGTCGTCGCCGTTCTCGTCGGTGATGACGACCGCGCGCTTCTTCACCACGCCCACGCCCAGGATGCCGACCTGCGGCTGCTGGATGATCGGGGTGTCGAACAGCGCGCCGTTGCTGCCCAGGTTGGTCAGCGAGAACGTGCCGCCGGTCAGCTCGTCCGGGGTGAGCTTGTTCGCCCGGGCGCGCGACGCGAGGTCGTTGATCTTGTGGGACAGGCCCGCCAGGTTCAGGTCGCCCGCGTTCGCGATCACCGCGTTGAGCAGGCCGCGCTCGGTGTCGATCGCGATGCCCAGGTGCTCGGCGCCGTGGTAGACGACCTCCTTCTTCTCCTCGTCGATCGACGCGTTCAGCACCGGGTGCTGCTTGAGCGCCTCGACGGCCGCCTTGGCGAAGAAGGGCAGGAACGTCAGCTTGGTGCCCTCGCGCTGCTCGAACGCGGTCTTGGCCTTGTTGCGCAGCCGGGCGATCTTGGTGACGTCCACCTCGAACACCTGGGTGAGCTGCGCGGAGACCTGGAGGGACTCGCGGGTGCGCTGCGCGACGATCTGGCGCAGGCGCGGCAGCTTCTGCACGGTGCCGCGCTTGCCGCTGGTGTCGGCGGCCGGCGTGGCGACCCGCTGGGCCGGCGCGGACGCGGCCGGAGCGGCGGCGGCCGGCGCGGGAGCCGGGGCCTTGGCGGCCTCGACGGCGGCCAGCACGTCCTGCTTGCGGATGCGGCCACCGACGCCGGTGCCCTTGAGCGTGCCGAGGTCGATGCCGTTCTCGGCGGCGAGCTTGCGCACCAGCGGCGTCACGTACGGCTGCCCGTTCGACTCCTCGGCGGAGGCGGGGGCGGCGGCCGGCGCGGCCTGCGGAGCCGGAGCGGCGGGCGCGGCCTGCGGAGCCGGGGCCTGGGGGGCCGGGGCCTGCGGGGCCGGCGCGGGGGCGGGCTTCGGGGCCTCGGCGGCCGGGGCGGGCTTGGGCGCTTCCGGAGCCGGGGCGGGAGCCGGAGCCGACGCCTGCGGGGCCGGGCTGCCCGAGCCGATGACGGCCAGCTGACCGCCGACCTCGACGGTCTCGTCCTCGCCCGCGGTGATCTCCAGCAGCGTGCCGGCGACCGGGGACGGGATCTCGGTGTCGACCTTGTCCGTCGACACCTCCAGCAGCGGCTCGTCGACCTCGACCAAGTCGCCGACCGCCTTCAGCCAGCGGGTCACGGTGCCCTCGGTGACGCTCTCGCCCAGCGCGGGCATGGTCACCGGGGTGCCCTCGGCGGCACCACCCGAAGACGGGGCCTGGGCCTGCGGCTCGGGCTGCGGGTCCGGCTTGGCCTCCTCGGCGGGGGCCTGCGGGGCGGGCGTCTCGGCCGGCGCCTCCGGCGCGGACTGCTGCACCGGAGCGCTGTCACCGGAGCCGGAGTCGTCGCCGTCGCCGATGACGGCGAGCTCGGCGCCGACCTCGACGGTCTCGTCCTCCTGGGCGACGATCTTCTGGAGCACGCCGGCCGCCGGGGACGGGATCTCGGTGTCGACCTTGTCGGTGGACACCTCCAGCAACGGCTCGTCGACCTCGACGCGGTCACCCTCCTGCTTCAACCAGCGGGTGACCGTGCCCTCGGTGACGCTCTCGCCGAGTGCGGGCATTTGGACGGAGAAGGCCATCGTTCGCTGACTCCTCGTGCGTGGGTCGTGGATCGGCTGACTGGAGTTGGGACGGTCAGCCGTGCACGTGCAGCGGCTTGCCGGCCAGGGCGAGGAAGGCCTCGCCGAGGGCTTCAGTCTGGGTCGGGTGGGCGTGGACCAGCGGGGCCACGTCCTCGGGGTAGGCCTCCCAGCTGTAGATCAGCTGGGCTTCGCCGATCAGCTCGCCGACCCGCTCGCCGACCATCGTGACGCCCACCACCGGACCGTCGGGGGCCTTGACCAGCTTGACGCCGCCCGCGGTCTTCAGGATCTGGCTCTTGCCGTTGCCCGCGAGGTCGTAGACGAACGTCTCCACCGAGCCGTACTTCTCCTTGGCCGCCGCCTCGGAGAGGCCGACCGAGGCGACCTCCGGCTTGCAGTAGGTGACACGCGGGATGCCCGCCTCGTCGATGACCTTGGGGTTCTGCCCGGCGATCTCCTCCGCGACGAAGATGCCCTGCTGGAACCCGCGGTGCGCGAGTTGCAGGCCGGGCACGATGTCGCCGACGGCGTAGACGTTCGGGAGGTTGGTGCGCAGGCGCTCGTCGGTGACGACGAACCCGCGGTCGAGCTGGACGCCGGCCTCCTCGTAGCCGTGGCCCGCGGTGTTCGGGCCGCGGCCGACGGCGACCAGGAGCAGGTCGGCGTCGAGCACGTCGCCGGACTCCAGGGTCACCGAGACGCCGGCGTCGGTCTGGGTGGCGCCGGTGAACTTGACGCCGGTCTTGAACTTGATGCCCCGGCGGCGGAAGGCCCGCTCCAGCTGCTTGGAGGCGTACTCGTCCTCGGCGGGGACCAGGCGGGGCAGGGCCTCCACGATGGTCACGTCCGCGCCGAAGGAGGCCCACACGCTGGCGAACTCGACGCCGATGACGCCGCCGCCGAGCACGACGACCTTCTCCGGGATGAAGTCCAGGTTCAGGGCCTGGTCGCTGGTGATGACCCGGCCGCCGATCGGAAGGCCCGGCAGGCTGCGGGCGTAGGAACCCGTGGCCAGCACGATGTTCTTGCCCGTGTAGCGCTGCCCGTCGACCTCGACGGTGGTGCCGCCGACGAACGTGCCCGCGCCCTGGACCAGCGTGACCTTGTTGGCCTTCACCAGCCCCTGGAGACCCTTGTACAGGCGGCTGACCACGCCGTCCTTGTAGGAGTTCACACCCGCGATGTCGATGCCCTCCAGCGAGGACTTGACCCCGAACTGGTCGCCCTCGCGGGCGTTGTCCGCGACCTCCGCCGCGTGCAGCAGCGCCTTGGTCGGGATGCAGCCGCGGTGCAGGCACGTGCCCCCCAGCTTGTCCTTCTCGACCAGGACGACGGACAGGCCGAGCTCGGCCGCGCGGAACGCGCAGGCGTAGCCGCCCGAGCCGCCACCGAGGATCACAAGGTCGGCGGAGGTGTCGGTCACGGGATCTCCCTGGAGAGCTTGATGCCTTACTTCGCGCGGGTGCGCGCGGGTGGTTGCCATCTTGTCACTAGTTCGCGAAGGGCGGCGACGCGGTGTCGGGTTGGGCGGCTGTCGCGAGGATTTGGCCACGCCTTCACACCCCCGCCGGCACCATGTCCGACAGGAGTCTGCGCAGGAGGTGGCCCGGTGGGCCTGTTCGACCGTTTTCGCAGGAAGCAGCGCCCGGGCGTGCTGCGGGCCTCGACGTCCGCCGACACCGGTCACCTGGAGAAGTGGGCCGCCCAGCGGCGCGGCGTGGAGGCGTACGTCGAGCCGAAGACGACCGTGACGGAGACCACGGTCGTCCTGGTCGCGCACGACGGCGAGTGGACCCGCCGCCGCATCGACGGCACCGAGGGCGCCCGCAGGCTGGCCAAGAAGCTCAAGATCCCGATCTACGACGCCGGCATCGTCGGCTACCCGAAGCGGATGCGGGAATACACGCGCCGCAAGAACCAGGGTTAGCCCAGGCCGTTCCACAGCGTCGTCACGAGCTTTTCGGCGTCCACCGTGCGCTCGGTGAAGAATCCGAGAAAAGCCTCGAACTGGCACGTGCCGAGAACCAGGTCGGCGGCGGCGCGCGGGTCCACGTCCGCGGACAACCGGCCGCCTGTTCCCGGGCCAGGTAGCCGGCGAGCACCTCGGCCGGCACGTGCGGACCCGCGTTGCGCTGCTGCAACAGCTCGTTGTGCGCCGCCGGCAGGTTCGGCTCGGAGAAGATCGACGCCGCGATCGGGAAGGTCTCGGTGTAGAAGCCGACCGCTGTCCGCGCGATCGCCACGAGGTTTTCCCGCACCTCGCCCCGGCCTACTTCGAGTGAATTCAGCAGGGCCGTCAAATCGCTGGGCGGCCTTTCCCGCAGGACCGTCAGGAAAGCCTAGCGGTTAGTGAATGCTCACCGACCAGTGGAGGGGGAACCATGAAGATCACCGTCTTCGGGGCGAGCGGGGGCACCGGTGGGCACGTGGTCGAACGGGCCAGGGCGGCCGGCCACGAGGTCACGGCGGTCGTGCGCACGCCCAACGGCCGGGACACCGTCGCCGACGTGCTCGACCCGGACTCGATCGCGCCGGTGATCGCCGGCGCCGACGCGGTGGTGACCGCCGTCGGCACCCGCGACCTCAAGCCGACGACCCTCCAGACGGACAGCACCCGGTCGATCGTGACCGCGATGGCAGCCGCCGGCGTCCGCCGCCTGGTCGTGGTCAGCAACAGCGGCATGGTCGTCGACGACCAGGACGGCGCGGTGAGCCGCTACCTGGTCAAGCCGATCCTGCGCCGCGTGCTGCGCCACCCGTGGGCGGACATGGCGAGGATGGAGGAGGTCGTGCGCGACAGCGGCCTGGACTGGACGATCACCCGCCCGCCGAACCTCACCAACGGCCCGCGCACCGACAAGTTCCGCACCGCGAGCGGCACCAACCTGAGGGGCGGCAACAACATCTCGCGCGCGGACCTGGCGGTGCTGATCGTGGCCTGCCTGGAAGACCCGGGCACCATCGGCCAGACCATCGCCGTCGGCTACTGACCGGAACGACAACGGGGGCCGCGCCCACCGGCGCGACCCCCGTCGAGGAATGCGATCAGCCGTTGGCGGCGATGTCCGCCAGCACGGCCGCGAGGGTGCGCACCGGCACGCCCGTACCGCCCTTGGTGGTGTAGCCGTAGGCACCGCCCGCGTGGAACGACGGCCCGGCGATGTCCACGTGCGCCCAGGTCACGCCCTCGGCCACGAACTCGCGCAGGAAGATCCCGGCCGCGAGCATCCCGCCGAAGCGGTGCCCGGCGACGTTCGCGATGTCGGCCAGCCGCGAGTCCAGGTCGCCGCGCAGCTCCTCCGGCAGCGGCATGGCCCACGCCTGCTCGCCGACCGCGCGGCCGATCTCCGCGACCCGGTCCCGGAACTCGTCGGTGCCCATGACGCCCGCGGTCCGCTTGCCCAGCGAGACGATCTGCGCGCCGGTCAGCGTCGAGGTCTCGATGAGGTAGTCCGGCCCGTCCTCGCACGCCCGCACGATGGCGTCGGACAGCACCAGCCGGCCCTCGGCGTCGGTGTTGAGCACCTCGACGGTCTTGCCGCCGTACATGGTCAGCACGTCACCCGGGCGGTACGCGGTGCCGGACGGCATGTTCTCCGCCAGCGGCGCGTACGCGGTGACCTCCAGCGGGTACTTCAGCTTCGCCGCCAGCACCACGGTCGCCACGACCGCCGCCGCGCCGCTCATGTCCGAGGTCATCTCGTCCATGCCCGCGGCCGGCTTGATCGAGATGCCGCCGGTGTCGAACGTGATGCCCTTGCCTACCAGGGCGACCTTCTTGCCCGCCTTCGGCCCCTTGTAGGAGATCCGCACCAGGCGCGGCGGGCGCGACGACCCGCCGCCGACGCC
The DNA here is from genome assembly GCF_037401995.1 of Saccharothrix sp. CCNWYY140. Lineage (NCBI taxonomy): Bacteria > Bacillati > Actinomycetota > Actinomycetes > Pseudonocardiales > Pseudonocardiaceae > Saccharothrix > Saccharothrix sp. CCNWYY140. Next base: position 3,527 of record NZ_JBBEGC010000071.1, on the reverse strand, counting down.
GAGGATGCCGCCGAAGCCCTGCTTGCGCAGCGCCTTCTCGTCCAGCACCTCGACCTCGACGCCGTCCAGGCCCTTGGTCAGCGCGACCGCCCGCTCGGCGAAGGACGCCGGGAACAGGTCGTTCGGCGGGGTGTTGATCAGGTCGCGGGTGGTGCAGACGGCCTCGGCGATCAGGGTGGACGCCTTGAGCGTCGCCCGGTGCGGCTTGAGGTTGCCCGAGACCGCGAACTCGACCCGGGCCACCGGCGCGTCGCCGGCGGAGGTCTTGTAGGCGGTGAACTGGTAGGCGCCCAGCAGCGTGCCCTCGACGGCCGCACCCAGGTGCAGACCGGACAGCGTGCTGACGGCGCGCTTCTTGCCGGTGAGGGCGCGTGCGGCGGCGCCGGAGGCGCGGCGGACCTGCTCCTCGGTGACCGCGCCGTCCTCGCCCGGCTTGCCCAGCCCGACCGCGATCACGACCGGCGCGGACAGCTTGCCGAAGCTCGGCAGCGTCACGACCTCCTCGGCCTTGCCCGTCGCGCCCAGGGTCGACAACACGTCCACCAGGCCGCCGTCGAACGCGGCGTTCACCGCATCGGCCGCACCCGCGAGGGCGAGTCCGTCCGGTCCCTGGAGGGTGCCCACGACCACGGCGTCCGCGGTCGTGGTGCTCGGGTCACTGTCGGTGATGGCCAGCTTCGGCGGGGTCACTGCGGCTCCTCGACGTGGGTCCTCCCGGCACTTCCTGGTCGTGCGGCGAGAACGTGGGTTGATCGTGACGAATGCTAAAGGTCTCGTTCACCACAGCGTCCCCGGCTCCTTCGATAGCGGGGAGTAACAATTAACACGATCGTGGGTCAGCCCACCGGGCGTTCGCGCTCACCCGGTCCATCTGGGACTGTTAGGCGGTGACAGTCACGCCCCGTGCCGGGGCCGTGGTGCTCGCGCTGGGCGCGACGCTGGGCGTCGGAGTCCTCACCGGACTCGCCCCGGCCGTCGCCCTCGCCGGCCCCTGGTTCCTCGTCGCCTTACCGCTCGCCGCGCTGACCGCGCTGTGCTGCGCGTTCTCCACCGCCGACCAGCACCGGGCCTACCCGGACGCACCCGGCGGCTACGCCTACATCCGCAACCAGCTCGGCCCGTGGCCGGCCCGGATCGGGGCCAGCGCTCACCTGATCGGGCGAGCCGGGGTGGCCGCTGCCCTCGCCGGCGCGTTCGGGGCGTACGTCTTCCCCGCCGACCGCACGCTCGCCGGCCTGGCCCTGCTCATCGGCACGACCGTCCTCGCCCGGCACGTCCGCGGGCGGGTCGGCTGGGTGGTCGTCGCCGTCGTCGTCGGCGTGCTCGCCCTGGTCGCGCTGGTCGGCTTTTCGGTCGCTCCGCCGGAGAACACGGCCGCGCCCGTCGACGGAGCCGGGTTCGACGGGATCATGGGGGCCGCGTCGATCCTCTTCATCGCCTTCACCGGCTTCGAACGGGTGACCGCGCCTCAAGCGGACGAGAAGACCTTCACCGCCAAGACCCTGCACGTGGCCATCCCGATCGTCATCGGGGGAGTGCTGGTGCTCATGGCGGTGCTCGGCGTCGCCGTCCTCCGGCAGTTGGGCAGTTCCCGGCTCGCACTCTCACCCGCACCCCTGCGCGACGCCCTGGTCGCCGCCGACGGCCGCGCGCTCCTGCCCGTGCTCGCGATTGGCGCGGCCGTGGCCGCCGTCGCGTCGCTGTCCTTCGTGCTGGGCAGCGCCCGCCGCACGCTGACCGGCCTCACCGAGACTGGCGACCTGCCCAGGGTGCAGGCCCCTTGGGTGCTCGACGCGATCGGCACCGCCCTGGCCGTCGCCGCGTTCGTCTTTCTGCCGCCCACCACCGCCCTGGCCGTGGGCGCGTGCGGCACGGCGTTCTACTACGGCTTCACGAACGCAGGCGCCCGCGTCCTTCTCCACGAGGACCGCACCTGGCCCATGCGCACCGCGTGCATCGGCCTGGGCATGTCGGTCCTGCTGGCCATGAGCGCGCCCGCCGAAGCCCTGGTGATCACCGCCGTCGGCATCGCCCTCGGCACCGGCCTGTTCGCCGTCGGGCACCTGCGCCAGCCGGTCGGGTGATCGTCGGACGTCCGAGCGTCGGGACAGCGATTTTCCGATGTCCCACCAGCGGCTACTGTGCTGACATGACGACCGCGTTGCCTTTCACCCGGACCCCCAACCCGACGCCGGCGACCCCGGAGCGGGTCGCGGAGGTACTCGCCAAGCCGGGCTTCGGGCAGCACTTCACCGACCACATGGTGACGATCCGCTGGAACCGCGACCAGGGCTGGCACGACGCCGCTGTCGAGCCCTACCACTCGCTGGAACTGGACCCGGCGGCAATGGTGCTGCACTACGGCCAGGCGATCTTCGAGGGCCTCAAGGCCTACCGCCGCCCCGACGGCTCGATCGCGTCCTTCCGCCCCGAGGCGAACGCCGAACGCTTCCGCGCGTCGGCCCGCCGCATCGCCATGCCGGAACTGCCCGACGAGCTGTTCCTGGAGTCCATCCGGGAACTCATCGCCGTGGACGCGAGGTGGGTGCCCTCGGTCGCCGAGGAGTCGCTGTACCTCCGGCCGTACATGATCTCGACGGAGAAGGGCCTGGGCGTCCGCCCCGCCGGCGAGTACCTGTACGTCCTCATCGCCTCCCCTGCCGGCTCGTACTTCGCCGGCGGCCTGAAGCCGGTGACGGTGTGGCTGTCCACCGAGTACGTCCGAGCGGCCCCCGGTGGCACCGGCGCGGCCAAGTTCGCCGGCAACTACGCGGCGTCCCTCGTGGCCCAGGCCCAGGCCGCCGAACAGGGCTGCGACCAGGTCGTGTGGCTGGACGCCGTCGAGCGCCGTTGGGTGGAGGAGATGGGCGGGATGAACCTGTTCTTCGTCCTCGGCTCGGGTGCGGACGCCCGCATCGTCACCCCTGAACTGTCGGGTGCTTTGCTGCCCGGCATCACCCGCAACTCCCTCCTGCGCCTGGCTTCCGACTTGGGCCACGCGGTCGAGGAGCGCCGGTTCTCCACGGAGGAGTGGGAGAAGAAGGCGGAGTCGGGCGAGCTGACGGAGGTCTTCGCCTGCGGCACGGCGGCAGTGATCACCCCGGTCGGCCACGTGAAGCACGCCGGCGGCGACTTCAGCATCTCGGGCGGCGCGACCGGCGAGGTCACGATGAAGCTGCGGGAGCGTCTGACCGGCATCCAGCAGGGAACCATCGAGGACCCGCACGGCTGGATGACCAAGCTCAGCTAACACCTCCAGCTCCCCACGGCACCACAGCCACCGCGCGGCCAGACCGCCGCGCGGTGGCTTCACGACGCTGCCGCACGGCGGCTTTTCACGAAGCTGCCGCACGGCACACCTCTGCCTGGGCTTCTTGCTTGTGTCATCCCCGTATGGCCTGCCCGAAGGGCTATGGCCGAAATTAAACAAAACCGGATTCTTGGATATTCGCGGGGTGTGTAGACTGGCAGTGTGATCGTTGAGGTCGAGCGCGCTGAGTGGGACTCGTTGCTGCGGTGGAAGAAGC
>NZ_JBBEGC010000070.1:0-37336 GCF_037401995.1 Saccharothrix sp. CCNWYY140 | reverse complement strand
CTTTTCCGGTTGCACAAACGGGCCAAGCGTGGTTGCCTCCGGCAGGCCGGACGGGGAAAGAAACCGACGCCCTTCCCACCCCGGGGGCCTGCCGCGCGGCGAGCGCCGCTTTTCATCTTGAGAGCGCGAAGCGCGTTCAGCTCGAGAGCGAAGCGTCGCGTTCAAAGATCCTGAAAAGCTTGTTGAGGTTGTGCACGCCTAAGAGCTCGGCGTTATGCGCGGCGTCTGGACGGTATCGCGGTCAGAACGGTGAACAAAGCGGCGGCAGCCTGAACCAGAAGCAGGAGTTCGCGCAGTGTGCTGGACGCCTCGATCCGCACCTCCGACGCCGTCGCCGGCACCGGCACCCCCACCAAATGTCCCCAAGCCCGCACAACAGCCACCGGCCGCCCGTCGACCGTCGCCGACCACCCCGGCTCCTCCTCCGCCGCGACGACCAACAACCGCCCCTCCGGCCCCTCCGACACCCTGACGCCCACCTCAGGCGGTGCCGACTCAACGGGAGCGATGCCGGGCACCCCCAGGGAGTCCGGCGGGGTGCCGCCAGTCCTCGCCCTGCGTGCCAACTCGGGGGACAGCAGCACCGCGTTGCCGGCCGCCAACTGCACCCGGTACACCGGCCGTCCATCCGACATGGGAGGTGCGACGGCCACCAGGTCCCCCAGGGCGTCCCGCATCCTCTGACCCGATGGCCGGTCCTCGGTCACCACGAAGGCCACGCCCGACGCTGCTGCCTGCGCCAATGCCGTTCGGGCTGCCTTGGGGTCGCCACCGGTCAGGTCTCGGCGCCATCGATCCAGGCGGGTGGTCGCGCCGGCCACTGGGATCAGGTCGTCGTCGCCAAACGACGGCATCCGGCCGGCCACCTGCCGGGTCGGGGTGCCCAGGACCAGCACAGACCGCCCAGTCCTCGGCAGTTCCTGCTCCACGGTCGACGGCAGCCGAGCACCGGAGGCCGTCAGCGGCCCGGACCTCATCCCGGCGAACCCGCAGCACGCCAGAGCGGCGACAGCCACGACCCCACCCACGGCGAAACCGCGCACCGCAGGCATCGGACGGGCGTCGCGCCGGCACGCCGCAAGAACCACCCACAGCAAGCCCCACGACACCACCACGAGCGGCGCACCGGTCCACCCCTGCACGGCCGGACCACCGACCACAGGCGTCACGCCAACCGTCCGCAGCACGACCACAGCCAGTCCGGCCCCGACGACCACCACCAACCCGGGCAGCATCCGCCGCGAGAACCGGAACACCACCGCGCACAGCGCGAACAGCACCACCACGCCACCCACGAACGGCAGCGCACCCGGCCCACCCGGCCGCAGGGTCAGCAGGTCCACCACACCGACCGGATCAGTCGGCAGGAACGCGCCCACCCCGTGCAGCACGACCGACGGGTTCTGCAACACCACCGCAGGCCACGGCATCAACAGGGCCATCGGCAGCAGCACGACGATGAACAGCCCGGCCACCCGCCGCCGCCCATCACCCGACCGCCCCGGCACCGCCACGAACCCGACCAACGCACCCACGGCCACCAGCGCGTGCACCAAGGGCGAGAACGCGCCCAAAACCGCCAACGCCAAAGCCGTCCCGGACGCCACCGGCAGCCACGACGGCCCCGACCCGCCCCGCAGCACGGCGAAGACCCCGGCGAACACCACCGGCATCAGGACGTGCACCACCACGACGTCCAGCCGCCCCTGGCTGACCGCCGACGTGGCCGCCGGCACCAGCGCGTACGCCGCCGCGACCACCGCCCGCACCGGCCGCCGCACGGGCAGCCGCCGCGTGGCCAGGTACGCCGACAGCCCGGCCAGCGGTGCGTTGCCGATCAGCAGGACCGCCACCGCCGCGCTCGGGCCGATCAGGACGCCCAGCGTCCCCAGCACGGCCAGTGCCGCCGGCGCGGGGGCGGACGTCCCGCCGGCCACCGGGTGCCACGCCGCCAGGTACTCCGACCACACCTCCGCCAACGACGGCACGGGCAGCAGTCGGCCGCCGGACAGGTCCAGCCCGATGCGGGTCGCGTTGGCCAGGATCCCGAAGACCACCAACCCGAGCACGAGCACCAGCGGCGGACCCAGGACCAGCGACCACAGCATCCGCGTCCGGTCGACCTCGACGAACACCACGGACCCACCGCGCGGCACGGGCGAGGGGCGCGGGCGCGGCGACGGGCGCAGGGAACCCCGCAGCGGGGCTTCCACCGGCACGGTCGTGGCCGGCCGCCGCAGCCCGCCGGTCACCCGGACCGGACGCCGCCGCGACAGCACGCCCGCGGGCAGCGCCGCCGGGCCGACCACTCGACGCTCCACTTCGGACGGTGGCGACCACGCGACGGGACGCACGTCGTCCTCCGGCAGCCGGCCCAGTGCCGCGTCCGCCTCGACCCGCCGGCGAATCAGGTAGGCCGACGCGCCCCGGATCGCGTTGCGCAGCCTGGTGATCCGCGTCGTGAACAGCCCGCGCACCACGCCCTTCGCCGGGCGCGCCACCCGCGCCGCGCGCAGCCCCGCCCGTCCACCCAGGACGTACCCGACGGCGCCCAGTTCCGCGTGCGCGTCGGAAAACCTCCGCACCAGGAGGAAACCCAGCGCCCGCAACACGCCGAGCACCGCCAGTCGGGGCACGCCGAGGAGGAACGCCAAGCCGCCGCAGTTGGCCAGGAACGTCCGCAGCCCGTGCGCCCGGTCCACCCCGCGCAGCGAAGGGCCGGGACGGGCCACGGCCGCGTCGAGCTTGCGCATCCCGCGCGACATCGCGCGCACGTGCCGCATCCGCGCCACGGGCACCGACAGCACCAGGTGCCCGGCGCGGTTGGCGCGCCAGCCGAAGTCGATGTCGTCGCGCAGCAGTGGCAGCTTCCGGTCGTAGCCGTCCAGCGACTCCCACACCGCGCGCCGGATCAGCGAGCCCGCCGACGACACCGCCAGCGCCTCGGTGCTCTGCTGGAACGCCCCCGCGAACTCCACGCCGCCGATGCCGGTCTGCCGGTGCCCGGACGAGTCCGTGGACAGCCCGGCCTCGACCACCAACCGGGGGTCGGCCCAGTCCAGGCTCAACGGCCCCAGCACAGCTGCCGACGGCGACACCTCGGCGGCGGTCAGCAGCAGGGACAGGCAGTCCGGGTCCGGGGCGCAGTCGTCGTGCAGCAGCCACAGCCAGGCGCCCGGGTCACCCCACCGCGCGACCGCGTGGTCGACGGCCGCGTGCACCGCTTCGGCGAAGCCCGTGCCGCGGGACAGCGTCAGCACCCCGTCGATCACCCGATCGGGACCTTCCGCCGCCTCGGCGAGGATCTTCGCGGTCCGGTCGATCGACCCGGTGTCCACGGCGATCACGTGCCGGGGCCGGGGGCGCTGCCGGCGCAGCGCGGACAGGGCCGTGCCCAGCCACTGGTCGCCGTCGTGGCACACCAGCACGGCGAGCACGGGCACGGTGCGCAGCCGTGGAGTGGCGCCGCTCGTCAAGTGCCGCTCCCGTCCGTCCGACAACCCGTGGACGACACGGTAAGGCAGGACGCGGCGGAACGATCACACGGCGCGCTTCTTGAGCTTCCTCCGCTCCCGTTCGGACAACCCGCCCCAGATCCCGAAGCGCTCGTCGTGCTGCAACGCGTACTCCAGGCACTCGGAGCGCACCTCGCAGCCCAAGCAGATCCGCTTGGCCTCGCGCGTCGAGCCGCCCTTCTCCGGGAAGAACGCCTCCGGGTCGGTCTGCGCGCACAGGGCGCGCTCCTGCCAGTCCTGCTCGTCGGTCGCGTCGAAGAGTTCCGTGAACACCACCGACTCCCGCGCCGGCGCGTCCCCGTCCACGTTGCGACCCCCGTCGAATTCCCGCATACCGTCCGCCTCCTCGCCTTCCGCTCTCCCCGGTTGGCGGACACCACTCGCCGTCCCCACAACGACGAATGACACCGATGTGATTACACCTGTGTCACAACACCCGGTCAAGCCGAGTCCACAGGACGGGGGATATTCGCGCGATCGGCGGCGAAAACCTTGACTGGCAGCACAGACGGTGATTCACACGGCACACCGAGCGACAACCCCTGCCCGAACGGCCGAGCACGCCGGTCTGCGGGTGCGGGCGCGACGGGCAAGCGCGGGCGGCGCATTCGAGTGCTGTCAACGCGGGTGCGGGGTGCGACGGGCGAGCGCGGGCGGGGGCACGGCTCGCGCGGGCGGGTCGGCGCGCGGTCCCGCCGCCGGAGCGGTCCAAAGCCGCCTGCCTTGTCGGGTGGTCGAGCCGAAAGGCCACACTGGTGGGGTGAAGCGATCAGCGGTGCGACCCAGTCCACTGTTCCTCGGCCTGCTCGCGATCACGGTGGCAGGCGCCGTGATGACCTTGTTCGGCGACCAGAACAGCACCTTCGACGACCCCGTGGTGATCGCGGGCACCGTGCTGTTCATCCTCGGCGGGTGGGCGGTTTCCCTGTGCCTGCACGAGTTCGGGCACGCCGTCGTCGCCTACCGCGGCGGCGACTACGCGGTGAAAGCACGCGGTTACCTGACGCTGGACATCCGGCACTACACCGACCCGATCATGTCCCTCGTGCTGCCGCTGGTGCTGCTGGCGTTCGGCGGCATCCCGCTGCCCGGCGGCGCGGTGTGGATCAACCACCACGCCTTGCGCAACAAGCGCGTCGAATCGCTGGTGTCGCTAGCCGGGCCGGTGAGCAACCTGGTGCTCGGCGCGCTGCTGAGCCTGTCCGTGCTGGTGTTCGAGCCGCCCGCGGGGCTGTCGGCCGCGCTGTCGTACCTGGCGCTGCTCCAGGTGCTGGCGTTCGTGCTGAACATGCTGCCGGTGCCGGGCCTGGACGGGTGGGGCGTGATCGAGCCGTGGATGTCCTACCAGGCGCAGCAGTTCGGAGCGAAGGCCCGGCCGTGGGCGCCGCTGGTGCTGTTCGCGGTGCTGCTGGCGTTCCCGGCGGTCGCGGCGATCTTCTTCCGGCTGTCCTACGCCGTGTTCGGACTGGTCGGCGGCGAGGAGCTGTGGGCCGGGCTCGGGCAGGGCACGTTCATGTTCTGGCGCTGAGGCGGGCGCTGAGGGGGCCTCGCGGCCCCGGTGGGAGGATGGCGTCCCGTGAAGGTCGTCGTACTGGTGGGAGGGGTCGGCGGGGCTCGGTTCCTCGTCGGCCTCAAGTCGTTGTTGAGTGCCCCTGAGCACGAGATCACCGCGGTGGTGAACACCGGGGACGACGTGTGGATGCACGGGTTGCGGATCACGCCGGACCTGGACACCTGCATGTACACCCTGGGCGGTGGGATCGACGTCGAGCGCGGCTGGGGCCGGGCGGACGAGTCGTGGACGGTCAAGGAGGAGCTGGCGAAGTACGGCGCGGAGCCGACGTGGTTCGGCCTCGGCGACCGGGACATCGCCACCCACCTGGTCCGCACGCGGATGCTCCGCGCGGGGTACCCCCTGTCGGCCGTGGTGGAGGCGCTGTGCCACCGGTGGCAGCCGGGCGTGCGGCTGCTGCCCATGTCCGACGACCGGGTGGAGACCCACGTGGTCGTGTCGGAGGGTGACGAGACCCGGGCGATCCACTTCCAGGAGTGGTGGGTCAAGCACCGCGCGTCACTGCCGGCGCAGTCCTTCGCGTCCGTGGGCGCGGAGACCGCGACCGCCGGGCCGGGCGTGGTGGACGCGATCCTGGAGGCGGACGCGGTGCTGCTGGCCCCGTCCAACCCGGTGGTCAGCGTCGGCACGATCCTGGCCGTGCCGGGCGTCCGGGACGCGCTGCGCAAGACCGACGCCGGCGTGGTGGGCCTGTCGCCGATCATCGGCGGCAAGCCGCTGCGCGGGATGGCGGACGCGTGCCTGACCGCGATCGGCGTGGAGACCTCGGCGGAGGCGGTGGGCCGGCTCTACGGCTCGCGCAAGACCACCGAGGGCGGCGTGCTGGACGGGTGGCTGGTGCACACCGGCGACCGGTGCGACGTGCCGGGCGTGGCGGTGCGGGCGGTGCCGCTGCTGATGTCCGATGTGGACGCGACGGCGGCGATGGCCCGTGCGGCGCTGGAACTGGCGGGTGTCGGCGTTGGCTGACCACGCCGCCCGCGGCGCGATCACGGTCCTGCCGGTCACCGGGTTGCCGGAGTTCCGGCCGGGCGACGACCTGGCCGGCGCGCTGGCGTCGGCCGCGCCGTGGCTGGAATCCGGTGACGTGGTCGTGGTGACCAGCAAGGTGCTGTCCAAAGTAGAGGGTCGGCTGGTGTCCGTGCCGGCCGACCCCGAGCAGCGCGACGCCGTGCGCCGGTCCTACGTCGAGGCGGAGGCCGTGCGGGTCATCGCCCGGCGCGGCCGGACGCTGATCACCGAGAACAAGCTGGGCGTCGTGCAGGCCGCGTCGGGCGTGGACGCCTCGAACGTGTCCGGCGACGAGATCGCGTTGCTGCCGGTGGACCCGGACGGCTCGGCGGCGGCCCTGCGGGCGGCGTTGCGGTCCGCGCTGGGCGTCGAGGTGGCCGTCGTGGTCACCGACACGATGGGCCGGGCGTGGCGGGTCGGGCAGACCGACGCGGCGATCGGGGCGTCCGGGCTGGCCGTGCTGCACCGGTACGCCGGGTCGGTGGACGCGCAGGGCAACGAGCTGCTGGTGACCGAGGTGGCCGTGGCCGACGAGGTCGCCGCCGCCGCGGACCTGGTCAAGGGCAAGCTCGGGGCGGTGCCGGTGGCCGTCGTGCGGGGGCTCCCGGTCGCGGACGACGGGTCGTCGGCGCGGGACCTGGTGCGGCCGATCGAGGACGACATGTTCCGGCTGGGCGTCGAGGAGGCGGTGGCGCAGGGGCGGGCCGAGGCGGTGCTGGTGCGCCGGTCCGTGCGGTCGTTCACGGCCGACCCGGTCGACCTGTCCGTGCTGCGGCGCGCGGTGGGCGCGGCCCTGACCGCTCCCGCCCCGCACCACACGCGGCCGGTGCGGTTCGTGCACCTGCGAGAGCGCCGGGTCGCTTTGTTGGACGCCATGCTGGAGCGCTGGCGGTCCGACCTGCGGGCCGACGGGTGGTCCGAGGAGCGGATCGAGCGGCGGGTGGCCCGCGGCGACTTCCTGCGGGCGGCGCCGGAGATCGTGGTGCCGTTCCTGGTGGCCGAGGGGGCGCACAGCTACCCGGACGCGGCCCGGACGGCGGCGGAGCACACGATGTTCACCATCGCCGGCGGCGCGGCCGTGCAGGGGCTGCTGGTGGCGCTGGCGGCCGAGGGCCTGGGGTCGTGCTGGGTGTCGTCGACGATCTTCTGCCCGGACGTGGTCCGGGACGTCCTGGGCCTGCCGGAGACGTGGGAGCCGCTGGGCGCGGTGGCGGTGGGCCACCCGGTCGAGCCGCTGGCGCCGCGTCCGCCGCGGGGTGTCGAGGAAGGGTTCGTGGAGCTGTGAGCCTGCACGCCGACACCGTCGAGGTGCTGACCGCCTGGCGCGCGCCGAACCGCGGCCAGGAGGCGCTGCGGCAGGCGTACCTGGGCTTCCTGGCCGCGCGGCCGGACGGGTGTGAGCGGTCCTGCGAACCCGGGCACATCACCGCGTCCGCGCTGGTGCTGGACGCCTCGGGCGAGCGGACCCTGCTGACGTTGCACCCCCGGGTGGGGCGGTGGTTGCAGTTGGGCGGGCACTGCGAGCCGTCCGACGAGACGCTGGCCGGGGCGGCGCTGCGGGAGGCGACCGAGGAGTCCGGGATCGCGGGGTTGACCATCGACCCGACGCCGGTCCACTTGGACGTGCACCCGATCACGTGCTCGCTGGGCGTGCCCACGCGGCACTTCGACGTCAGGTTCGTGGTGCGGGCGCCGGTCGACGCCGCTGCGGTGCGCAGCGAAGAGTCGGTGGACCTCCAGTGGTGGCCGCTGGACGCGCTGCCCGAGGACGTGGACGACCTGCGGCCGATGATCGACGCGGCCCTGGTCCAGATCGCCCGGTGAGTCAGATCGCCCGGTAGTCGCGGGGCGAGAAGCGCGGGGCGAAGCGGGGTTTGCGCGCGCCCGAAAGTTCCACGTACCGGACCGCCCGGTGGCGTTGGGGCGAGTAGGGCGCCAGCACCTCGGCCATGCCGTCGTCGTCCAGCGGCCGGCCCAGCAACGCCCAGCCGACCAGGCCCGCGAGGTGGAAGTCGCCGAAGCTGACCGCGTCCGCGTCGCCCCACACCCGCTGCGCCACCTCGGCCGCCGTCCACACGCCGATGCCGGGCACCTTGCACAGCAGCGCCCGACCGGCCTCGCCGCGCAGCGACGCCGCGTCCTCCAGCCGGTGCGCGACCTGGGCGGCGGCGATCAACGCCCGCCGCCGCGCCCCGTCCACCCCGGCCTTGTGCCACTCCCAGTCGTGGATCGACAGGACCGCCCGGGGCGTCGGCGGCACGAACATCCCGGTCACCGGCCCCGGCGCGGGCGTGCCGAACCGGCGGCACAGCCGGCTGTAGGACCGGTGCGCCTCGATCGAGGTCACCTTCTGCTCCAGGATCGCGGGCAGCAGGCAGTCCCACACCCGCCCGGTCGCCCCCAGGCGGACGCCCGGCGACCGGCGCCGGGTCTCGGCGATCAGCGGGTGGTGGCACTTGAAGGCCGAGTCGTCGTCCTCGGCGCCCAGCAGCGCCGGCAGGCCGTCGAGCAGCCACTCCGCACCCTCGCCAAACGCTTGCGCCTCGACGGCGTCGGAGCGCGTGATGTGCAGGGTGCCCGGCCCGACCGGCGTGTTCGCGGTCAGCCAGACACCCCCGACCGCGCGGAACGCGACGTCACCGGGTCCCCGCCGGAGGGGGCCGAGCACGGCGCCCACGTCCAGCGGGAACTCCGGCCGCCACGTCCTACGCATCGGTCGAGAACCGCACCCCTGCCTCGGGCAGCACGACCCCGGGCCACACGCGCGCGCCGCCGATCAGCTCGCACCGGGCGCCGACCACCGCGCCGTCGCCGATCACGGCGTCCTTGACCACCGCGCCGGCCTGCACCAGGGCGTTGGCCCCGATCACACTGCGCTCGACCACCGCGCCCTCGCCGATCACCGCGCCGTCGAACAGCACGGCCCCGTCCACCACGGCGCCGGAGGCCACGGTGCACCCGACGCCCACGGTCGACCCGCCGGTCAGCCGGGCGCCCTCGTCCACCTTCGTGTCCCCCAGCACGATCGCGTCACCCGGCGCGGCGGGCAGCGCGGCGGACGGCGCGACCCCGCGCACCAGGTCCGCCGAGCCCTGCACGAACGCGGCGGGCGTGCCCAGGTCCAGCCAGTAGGAGGTGTCGACGTGGCCCTGGAGGCGCGCGCCGGACTCCAGCAGCCCGGGGAAGGTCTCCCGCTCGACCGACACCGGCCGGCCGGCGGGGATGGCCTCGATCACCGAGCGCTTGAAGACGTAGCAGCCGGCGTTGATCTGGTCGGTCGGCGGGTTCTCGGTCTTCTCCAGGAACGCTGTCACCCGGCCCTCGGCGTCGGTCGGCACGCAGCCGAACCGGCGCGGGTCCTCCACCTTCACCAGGTGCAGGGTGACGTCGGCGTCGTTGGTGCGGTGGGTGTCGAGCACGCCACGCAGGTCCACACCGGACAGGATGTCACCGTTGAAGACCATCACGTCGGGCTCGCGCAGCAGGTGGGCGACGTTGCGGATGGCGCCGGCGGTGTCCAGCGGCACCTCCTCGACCACGTACTCCAGCTCCAGCCCGAGCGTCGAGCCGTCCCCGAAGTGCTCCTCGAAGACCTCGGCCTTGTAGGACGTGCCGAGCACCACGTGCGTGATGCCGACCTCCCGGATGCGGGACAGCAGGTGCGTGAGGAACGGCACCCCCGCCGTGGGCAGCATGGGCTTGGGGGCGGAGAGCGTCAGTGGCCGCAGCCGGGTCCCCTTGCCCCCGACCAGAACCACCGCCTCGGCGCCTTGCAGCTCCGACATGCCGTTTTTCCTCCTCCGCTTACTTCCGCTCGTGGATGCGAATACTCTGGCACGAGCACCTTGACGACACGGCCGCAGGTCTCGTGTCGCGGAGCGTCACCGATCGGCACCGCCGGCTCCCGCGAGCCGGCCCAAGGGAAACGCAGGAGAGATCCGGATGGACCCCCGCGCTCGGGCCGACGCGGCGCTCGCCCGTGCTCGTGCACGTGGCATCCACGTCGTCACCCCGGACAACATGACGAGCCCGATGGACTCGTCGGCCACCCAGCAGATCCCGAGATCAATGGTGAACGCCGCCGACCCCCGCATGGCGGACCCCGACTCGACGATGGTCCTGTCGGCGCAGACGGCGGCGGGCGGGCCCTTCACCCCGCAGACCCAGCCGATCGCCGCGCACCCGCCGCAGGCACCCCAGCCACAAGCACCCCAGCCCCAGGCTCAGGCTCAGGCGCCGCAGACCCAGCCGATGCCCGCTCAGCAGCCCGCGCCCCAGCAGGAGCCGGAGCTGCGGGTGGCCCCGGGTCCGGTGCCCACGGTCCAGCAGGTGTCGACCTCCCGGCCGTCCCTGTCCCAGCGCCTCTCCGGCGGACCGGAGCAACCCCCGCAGGGCTTGTCCCAGCGCCTCAACGGCTGATCAGGACCGGCGGGTCACCAGGCGCAGGCGCAGTCCCAGGCCCGTGCGGACCGCGAACCGCAGCGGAGCCCACAACGGCCCCTGGTGCCGGTCCGACAAGTAGCGGTAGGCGCTGCTGTGGTGCGCCGCCAGCATCCGGTTGGACATGCGGGACGTCGAGTGCCCGCCGATGTGCGTGACCGACGCGTCCGGCACGTAGACGTTCAGCCACCCGGCCCGGCCCAGCCGCTCGCCCAGGTCGACGTCCTCGAAGTACATGAAGTACCGGGGGTCGAACCCGTCCACCGAGTCGAAGGCCTCCCGCCGCAGCAGCAGGCAGGACCCCGACAGCCACCCGGCCGGGCGCTCCCGCACCGCCGCGGTCTCCTGCCGGTACTCCCGCGTCCACGGGTTGCCCGGCCAGATCTTGCCGAACACCGCGTGCCCCAGCCCGCGCCCCAGCGACGGCAGCTGCCGCGCCGACGGGTACACCTCGCCGCTCGGCTCGTGGATCAGCGGGCCGAAGGCGCCGCCCCGCGGCCACCGCTTGGCGGCCTCCAGCAGCACGTCCAGGGCACCCGCGTCCCACGAGACGTCGGGGTTGGCGACGACCACCCACCCGTACTCGTCGGGCAGCGACGCGACACCCCGGTTGGCCGCCGCGCCGTAGCCCAGGTTGCCCCCGGTCGGCAGGAAGGTCACCTCGTCGGACGCCGCCGCCGCGCGCTCGGGCGCTCCGTCGGTCGACCCGTTGTCGGCCAGCACGACCCGCACGGGACGGGTGGTCGCGTCCTTCAGGGTGGACAGGAACGTGTCCAAGGTCTCGCCGGGCGAGTAGGTGACGGTCACGACCGCCAGTCCGTCTCCGTAGCGCGTCACGGCGGCCACCCTAGTGGCGTCAGCGGCGGTGGGTCCGGAAGGCCCTCTCGTAGGCCAGGCGGTGGCGGGCCGCCGAGGTGGACCAGGTGAAGTCCTTGGCCCGCACCAGCGCCGCCGACGACAGCGCGGCCCGCCGCGCCGGGTCGTCCAGCAGTTCGCCCAGCGCCGCCGCGATGTCCCCGGCGCCGACGCCGCAGTAGGCGACCGCGTCGCCGCCCACCTCGGGCAGGCTCAGCCGCCGGGTGGTCAGCACGGCCGCGCCGCACGCCATCGCCTCCAGCACGGGCAGGCCGAAGCCCTCGCCCAGCGACGGGTAGGCGACCACGTCCGCGCCGCCGAGGAACCCGGCGAGCTGCCCGAACGGGAGGTACCCGGCCCGGATCACGCGGATGCGGTGCGGCACGGCGTCCAGCGCCCGCTCGACCTGGCTGTCCCAGCCGGGCTGGCCGGCGAGCACCAACGTCGGCGGAGACACCCGGCCTCGGCACGCCTGCGCGAAGCCGCGGATGAGGGCCGGCACGTTCTTGCGCGGCTCCAAAGCGCCCAGGAACGCCACGTAGGGCGCGTCGCCGAGGGACAGCGTCCGCCGGACGGCCGCGACCTCCTCGGGTGTGGGCGGGTGGAACCGCTCGGTGTCCACGCCGTGCTGGGCGATGTGCAGCGCCCGCCGGTCGGCGCCCGCGACGCGGGTCAGCTCGTCGGCGGTGGCGCGGCTGGGCACCACGCACAGCGCGGCGCGGCGCAGCGACGCCCGGGTCCAGGCGCGGAAGAAGCGGGCCTTGACCGACGAGTGCAGGACCGGGTCGGTGAAGAAGGTGGCGTCGTGCAGGGTGACGACGGACGCGGCCCGGTTGGCCAGCGGCACGGTGTAGTGCGGCGAGTGCACGACCCCCACGCCGAGCCGGGAGGCCAGGCGCGGCAACGAGGTCTGCTCCCAGGTCAGGCGCGCGGTGCGGGTCGCGACGGCGTCGGCGGCGGCGACCACGCGGGAGTGCGGCGCGAGCCTGGTGTACAGCTCGGCGTCGCGCGGCTGGCACACCACGCTGATCCTCGCGCCGTCCGCGTCGAGCGCCGCGACCAGCGAATCCACGTACCTGCCGACACCACCGCGGTCCGTGGGCACGGCGGTGGCGTCGATCAGCACGCTGGGCTCGACGGCAGACACGCGGTGAAGAGTACGTGTGGCGAAGCCCCGGTTACCCTGGAATGGCTCAAACGGGACGCCGCCGACCGGGCGACACGTGCACCTCCCACACCTTCCGCGCGGCGTTTTCCCAGGTGAAGGCCTCAGCGCGGGTGCGGCCGGCCGCCGCTATGCGGTGCGCTACACCCCCGTCCGCGAGCACTTCCCGCAGTGCCGCGACGAGCCCCGCGTGGTCACCTCGCGGCACCACCAGACCGGCTCCGCCACCCACCTCCACCAGCGCCGGGGCGTCGGAGTGGACCACCGGCACGCCGGCCGCCATCGCCTCGACCACGGGCAGCCCGAACCCCTCGGCGAGGCTGGGCGCGGCCAGCACCGCGGCCCGGCGCAGCACGAACGCCAGGCGTGCGTCGGAAAGCCGGCCCAGCAGCCGCACGTGCGACGCGCGCAGGTCCACCCCGCCCCACCCCTGCGGGCCGACGACGACCAGCGGCACGTCCAGTTCGGCGGTGGCGGCGACCAACGCGTCGAAGCCCTTGCGCGGTTCGATCGTGCCGACGGCCAGGACGTACCGGTCGGGCACGTCCACCGGCTCCTCCGGCCCCAGCTCGGTGACCCCGTTGTGGACCACGTGCACGGGCGCGTTGCCGGGCGCGTACCGGCGCAGCTCGTCGGCGACAGCCTGCGTCGGCGTGATCACGGCCCGCGCCCGGGACACCGCCCGCATGATCACCTTGCGGTGCCACGCCGCGCCCCGCCGGGTCAGCGTCTCGGGGTGGGTCCACGGCACGGTGTCGTGCACGGTGACCACGACCCGGCCGCGCGGCGGGGCCAGCGGGGTGGGCGCGTGGACGGCGTCGCCGCCGGGCCAGTACGGGACGCCGTGCTCCCACGCGGCGATCAGGGCGCGGCGCGGCAGCGGCAGCACCTTCGGCCCGAGCACGCCCGGGACGCGGGCCGCCGAGGTGTCGGCCTGCCTGCTCACCACGCCGGTGACCTCCCACCCGGGCGGGGCGGTCCGGGCCAGGGCGGCGGCCAGCTCGCGCGTGTACCGGCCGGTCCCGCCGGGCACGGGGGCCAGCAACTGCTCGGTCAGCACAACGAGGTTGGGCACGTCGCGTACCGTCTCACGCCGTGTCCACCCCCGGTACAACGGTGGTCGTGGTGACGTGGCGCGGTCGCGAGCACATCACCGCGTGCCTCGACGCGCTCGCCCGGCAGCGTCCACATCGGACACTCGTGCTGGACAACGCGTCCGACGACGGCACCGCCGAGCTGCTGGCCAGCCACCCGAGCGCGCCCGAGGTGGTCCGGCTGCCCCGCAACCGAGGTTACGCGGGCGGGTTGGCGGCCGTGCTGCCGATGATCGACACCGAGTACACCGCCTGGCTCAACGACGACGCCGTGCCCGACGACGGCTGGTTGGCGCACCTGGAGAAGGCCCTCGACGACGACCCCGGCGCCGCCGCGGCCACGTCGTCCATGCTGCTCGCGGACGGGTCCACCCAGTCGGTCGGCGTGGCCCTGACCGCCGACGGGCACGGCGCGGACCTGGTGCTCTCGGGTCGCGAGGTGTTCGGGTTCTGCGGCGGCGCGGCGCTGCTGCGCACGGACGTGCTGCGGGCCGTGGGCGGTGTGCCGGCGGGGTTCTTCTGCTACTACGAGGACACCGACACGGCGTGGCGGCTGCGCCTGGCGGGGCACCGGGTGGTGTCGGTCGGCCCGGCCCGGGTCCGCCACCGGCACGGGGCCAGCACCCGGCCGGGCTCCCGGCTGTTCCACCGGTGGAACGAGCGCAACCGCCTGCTCATGCTGCTGCGCTGTGCGCCTTTCCCGGTCGCGATGGCCCAAGTGGCGCACTTCACGGCGTTGACGGCGGTCTTGGTGCTCCGGCGCGGGCCGCAACCGCCTAACTTCCGCGTGCCACTGCGTATCCAGGTGCTCGCGGAGATCCTCTTCCGGTTACCGGCGACGCTCGCCCAGCGGGTGGCCGTCGGCCGCCGGGCGAAGGTGTCCCGCCGTGCCGTGTGGCGCGAGTGGGCGGGCAGGTAGGAGGACGGCGTGGAGCCTGCCGAGCGCGCGGTGGTCCGGGTGTTCCGGCGTGGCACGCCGTTCGGCATGGGTTTCCTGGTCGGCGACGACCTGGTCCTGACCTGCGCGCACGTGGTCGGCGACCGCGTGGACTTCCCGTTCCTGGATGGCACGTCCCCGGTGTCCGAGGTGTTCCGCTCCGACGAGGACGACGTCGCCGTGCTGCGGCTCGCCGAGGTGCCGGCGGGGGCGCGGGCGCTCCGG
The DNA here is from genome assembly GCF_037401995.1 of Saccharothrix sp. CCNWYY140. NCBI lineage: Bacteria > Bacillati > Actinomycetota > Actinomycetes > Pseudonocardiales > Pseudonocardiaceae > Saccharothrix > Saccharothrix sp. CCNWYY140. Next base: position 22,521 of record NZ_JBBEGC010000070.1, on the reverse strand, counting down.
GTGGTGGCGCACGACGGGCTGCGGGACCACCGGGTGCGGGCGTTCGGCGTCACCGCGAACCGCCCCGACGGGGTGTGGTCGCACGGTGTCGTGCGGGGTCCGATCGCCGGCGGGCGCATCCACGTCGAGGACGACCGGTCGCATGGCGTGCCGCTGTCGCGGGGGTTCAGCGGCGGTCCGCTGCTGGACGACTCGCTGGGCGCGGTCGTCGGCATGGTCGTGGCGGTCGAGGAGCGGGCGGACCGCCGGATCGGCTACGCGCTGTCCGGCGCGGCCCTGCACCGGTCCTGGCCCGACCTGGCGGCTCTCGCCGTCCCCGGCTCCCCGTTCCGCGGCCTGGAGCCGTTCGGCCCGGAGGACGCCGAGCACTTCTTCGGCCGCGCCGCCCAGGCACGCCAGTTGCGGGAGTCGCTCGACGGAACCGGTGTCCTGGTGGTCGCCGGCCCTTCGGGGTGTGGCAAGTCTTCCCTGGTCATGGCTGGCCTGCTGCCCCTGTTGGAGGGCGGGTCGGTCATCGTCCGCCCGGCGACGGCGAGCACGCCGTGGGCCGCGCTCGCCGCGGCGCTGGACGAGGAGGTCGCACCGGATCGCGTCGAGGACGCCGTGAACCGCCTGCTGGTGCACCGCGACCTGCGCCGCCTGACGATCGTGGTCGACCAGTTCGACGAGGCCCTGGCCCGCCACCCCGACGCGCCCGACTTCCTGCACGCCCTGCTGGGCCTGGTCCGCCACCGCGCCCCGCGCGTGGACCTCGTGGTCACCACCACCACCGAACCCCTGCTCCGCCTCACCACCGACCCGCGCTTCGCGGCACTGCCCGACCGCACCACCACCGTCGGCACCCCCGACCTGCGCGAGGTCGTCGAGGGGCCGTTGCGCCCGGTCGGCATGCCCGTCCTCCAGGAGGGCCTGACCGACGCGCTGCTGGCCGACCTGTCCGCCGAGTCCAACCCGCTGCCCCTGCTGGAGTTCACCCTGACCCTGCTGTGGGACGAGCAGGACAAGGGCGTGCTGACCCACCAGGCGTACCGGGACCTGGGCGGGGTGGCCGGCGCGGTGTCCACGTACGCGGAACAGGTGTGGCGGCGCTTCGACGCGGCCGAGATCCGCCACGCCCTGACCCAGCTGGTGAGCCCCTCCCCCGGCCACGGCCACGTCCGCCGAGCCGTCCCGATCGAGGACCTGGGCGAGATCGCCGGCGACCTGGCCCGCACCCGCCTGGTCACCCTGGGACCGTCCACAGTGGAACTAGCCCACCACGCCCTGGTCGACCACTGGCAGCGCCTGCGCGACTGGGTGGAGGACTCCCGCGACTTCCGCACCTGGCAAGACGACCTGGATCGCACTGCCCACCGCTGGACCCACTCCCCCGACCGAGCCCTGTTACCCCGCGGCAAACCCCTCCGCAAAGCCCGCACGATGGCCCGCACCCACCCCCTGACCCGGACCCAACTCCGGTTCCTGGCCGCCGCGACCAAGGCCCGAACCGTCCGCGCCTCCGTCGCCGCGCTGGCCGCCGCGGTCGTCGCGCTGCTGGTGTTCTCCCTGGTCACCGCCGTGCGCATCTCCGACGAGGAAGAGGCCCGCTTCGCCGCCGACGCCGCCGCGGTGGCCCTGCTGGACACCGCCGCAGACGCCTCCGAGGACGTCAAGATCCTCAAGACCCTGCTGGCGTACCGGGCGGCCGACCGCATCGACACCCGCGACGCCCTGCGGGACTTGGCGTACCGGCACCGGTTCACCAGCCTGCTGCTGCCCACCAGCGCGCAGCCCAACCCCAGCGGCACCCGTCTGCTCGACAGCGAGGGCGGCGCCGTGTGGGACCTGACCACCGACCCGCCCCGCCGCGCGGACGCACCGGTCCGCGACCGGGTGCTGCGCTGGGCCGGCGACGACCGGCTGATGGGGGCCTCGGCCACCGACATCCGGCTGTTCGACCTGGTCACGGGAGAAGTGACGGTCATCGCCGAGCAACCGGCCAACGTCGTTTTCGCCGACGGGACCGGCCAGTGGATCGCCTACCGCGCCGGCGACGACCCCGGGGTGCACCTGCGCGCACCCGACGGCCGGACGACCACCCTTCCGCTCGTCTGGCCGCCGGGCTCGAACAGGGCTCCGTTCACGCCGGTGGGCGTCCTGCCCACCGGCGAGGTCGTGGTCATGCGCGGTCCACTCGTGTCCGCGATGCCCGAGGCCGGTCTCCGGGAGTTGCCCGAAGGCAGGCTCGTGGACCAGCCCGGGCAGGCCGAGCCGGTGCTGACCCGGTGCACGGAGCTCGGGCCGCACGCCGTCGGAGCGGTGAGCGGCTCGACGGTCGTCCGGCACGACAGCTTCGCCTGGTGCGCGTCCGCGGTGTTCAGCGCCGATGGCGGGACCGTGGCGCTGATCGAGGTGTCCGGAGACCGCACCGCGCTGAAGGTCGGGCGCACCGGCGACACCGAGAGCCAGGACGTCGACGTGCCGGACGGCGCCCGGCTCAAGACCGTGGTGGCGGAGCCGTCCGGCCACCTCCGGGTCGTGCTGGAGACCGACTGGACGGTCCACGTCCTGCGGGTGCCGCCGTCGGACGACTTGGACCGCGCCCTGCGGTCCACGCCCTTCCCGCAGTTCACCCCGAACGGCGCGCACGTGATCACCGACCGGGGCTTCCGCACGGACGTCTGGGACGTCGGTCGGCGCGCGAAGGTCACGGAGGTCGACAGCTCGACCGGTGTCGTCGACCGGTGGGCCTTCTCACCGGACTCCGGACTGGTCGCCCGCAACACCAGGAGCGGGCTGGAACTGGCGACCATGCCCGAAGTGACCCCCGTGGGCGTGCTGGAGCCGTTGCCGTTCGTCGGCGAACTCCGGTTCCTCGGCGGCGATCGCCTGCTGACCAGGGACGACCGGCACGTGGCGGTGGCCGACGTGCGTACCCGGGAGTGGCTGGGGCCTCCGTTCACGCTCGACGCGCGCGGCGACGAGACCATCGCCGGCACCGCCACCGTCGGGCCGCACGACGTGGCGGTGGTGACCAGCGCCGGACGGGTCCTGCGGTTCCACGTCGGCACCGGGACCGTCGCCCCGGGCTCCGAGTTCGACGTGGGGTTCAGGCCCTTGACGTACGTGCGCTCCACCGCGGTCGACGCCGGGGGCCGGTTGATCGCCGTCCAGAAGAGGGACGGGATCGAGCTGTGGGACCTGCGCGAGCACCGGCACGTGGCGGACCTCGACCTGCCCGACCGGTCGGTGGCCGTGGGCCTGCGCTTCCGTGAGGACGCCGACGAGCTGGAGCTGGACCTGCGGGGGACGACCATCGACAGCGGGTCCGACCGGATGGCCGTGCTGCTGTGGGAGCGGGACGCGAGCTGGTGGTTGCCGGTGCTGCTGGGCGCCGCGACCGAGCGGGTGAGCGTGCTCCCGCAACCGGGACAGGCCGCGTTCGCCGACTCGGACCACGGGGGCCTGGAGTCGGGTGACCCGGCCGTGTGGGCGGCCCGGCTGTGCGGCGTGGTGGCGCACAGCATGATCCCGCCGCTGGACGAGACCGCGCCCGCCGGTGGGCGGAAACAGGTGTGCTGAGAGAGGAGAGGTGTGGCCGAGTACATCGCCATTCGGACCGACGACGGGGCCTTCGTGCCGTTCGAGGTGGACGAGGAGTACGACGGGCCGGTGCGGGCCGGGCGGAAGTTGAACGAAGCGTTGGAGGCGGTGGACGACACGCTTGAAGCGGGGGTGGACAACGCCCGGCGGCTCGCCCGTGCCGTGGCGCAGAAGATCGGGAACATGCCCGACTTCCGGCCCGACAAGGTGATGGTCGAGGTCGGGTTGAAGGTCACCGCCGAGGCCGGGGTGGTGATCGCCAAGTCCGGGGTCGAGGCGCACGTCAAGATCACCGCCGAGTGGCAGCGGGCGAACCTGCCGAGCACGCCGGCCGAGGACGACGAGGGGGACGACGGCGCCTCGGGTGACGCCGGTTCGGAGGGATAGGGCACCTTCGTCGAACGTGCCGGACGGGCATGAGGCAGGCTTAGCGCGTGGAGCGAGCGAGCCTGCCTGACGTGTCGGTGGTCGTGGTGAACTACCGCGGCGCCGAGGACACCATCACCTGCCTGCGCGCCCTGTACGCCGACCTGTCCTATCCGGCGGAGAAGTTGCAGGTCGTGTGCGTCGACAACGCGTCGGGCGACGGCAGCGCGGAGCGCATCCGCGCCGCCGTGCCGGCGGCCACCGTGGTCGAGGCGCCGGCCAACCTGGGCTTCGCGGGCGGCTGCAACCTGGGCGCCCGGCACGCGACCGGGTCGGTGCTCGCGTTCCTCAACAACGACGCCCGCCCCCACCCGGACTGGGTGCGCGCGGCGGTGCGGGTGCTGCGCGACGAGCCGACCGTGGGCGCGGTGGCGAGCAAGGTGCTGGACTGGGACGGCGCGGCGATCGACTTCGTCGACGGCGGCCTGACCTGGTTCGGGATGGGCTACAAGCGGCACGCCGGCGAGCCCGACGACGGGTCGCACGACGCCCCGAGGGACGTCCTGTTCGGCACCGGGTCGGCGCTGCTGGTGCGCGCGCCGCTGTTCCGCGAGCTGGGCGGGTTCGACGAGCGGTTCTTCATGTTCTACGAGGACGTCGACCTCGGGTGGCGGTTGAACCTGCGCGGCTGGCGGGTGCGGTTCGAGCCCAAGTCGCTGACCTACCACAAGCACCACGGCTCGATGTCCACAGTGGACAGCAGTCGTGAGCTGTACCTGTTGGAGCGCAACGCCCTCGCCACCCTGTACAAGAACGCCTCCGACGAGACGCTGGCGAAGGCGCTGCCCGCCGCGCTGGCGCTGTGCGTGCGCCGGGCCACCGCGCGCGGCGAGATCGACCCGACGCAGCTGGAGATCACCCGCAGGCCGGCCGACCCGGCCGACGACGCGGCGCCGGTGCCGGTGTCCCGCCAGGCGCTGGCCGGGTTCCTGGCGATCGACCAGTTCGTGGAGCTGCTGCCGTCGCTGACCGAGTCGCGCAAGGTCGAGCAGGCGGCGCGCGCGGTGAGCGACGCGGACCTGGTCACGTTGATGCGCAAGGCCCTGGAGCCCGCGTACCCGCTGGAGCGCTACCTGGCCGCGCACGACGTCCTGGTCGAGGCGTTCGGGATCGAGGAGCTGTACGGCCGGCCGCGCCGGGTGCTGATCGTGACCGGTGACGCGATCTCGGAGCGCATGGCCGGGCCGGCGATCCGGGCGTGGCACATGGCCGAGGTGCTCTCCGCCGAGCACGACGTGCGGCTGGTGACGTTCAACCCGCTGTGCCTGCCGCCCGAGGCGCGGTTCGCGGTGCACGGGGTGCAGCCGCGGGACATCGACCCGCACCTGGTGTGGGCGGACATCGTGGTGCTGCAAGGGCACGCGCTGGAGTTCCTGCCCCAGCTGCGGCAGCCGCAGTCGACCAAGGTCGTCGTCTGCGACATCTACGACCCGATGCACCTGGAACTGCTGGAGCAGGGCCGCGACGCCACCGACGAGCAGCGCGAGAAGGACCTCGAAGGCGTGCAGCGCGTGCTGGACAACCAGTTGCGGCGCGGCGACTTCTTCCTGTGCGCGTCCGAGCGGCAGCGGCACTTCTGGTTGGGGCACCTGGCCTCGATGGGCCGCCTCACGCCCGCCCTGTACGACAACGACCGCACGACCCGCTCGCTGCTCGCGGTGGCGCCGTTCGGGTTGTCCGGCAAGCCGCCGCAGCGCACCGGCCCCGGCCTGCGCGACACCCTGGGCATCGGCCAGGACGACAAGGTCGTGCTGTGGGCGGGCGGGGTGTACTCGTGGTTCGACCCGCTGACCCTGATCCGCGCGGTGGACCGGTTGCGGGACACGCACTCCGACGCGCGGCTGGTGTTCCTCGGGATGAAGCACCCCAACCCCGAGGTGCCGGACATGGACATCGCCGACCACACGCGGGCGCTGGCCGAGCAGCTCGGGCTGGTCGGGTCGCACGTGTTCTTCAACGAGACGTGGGTGCCCTACCACGACCGGCAGAACTGGCTGCTGGACGCGGACGCCGGCGTCACCACGCACTACGAGCACGTGGAGACGACGTTCGCGTTCCGGACGCGGGTGCTGGACTACCTGTGGGCCGGGCTGCCGATCGTGACCACGGACGGTGACGCGTTCGCCGACCTCGTGTCCCGCGAGGGCCTGGGCGTGGTCGTGCCGTCCGAGGACCCGGACGCGCTGGCCGCCGCGTTGGAGAAGGTGTTGTACGACAAGGAGTTCGCGGCTGCCTGTGCCGAGCGGATCGCCGTCGTGCGCGAGCGGTTCACCTGGGAGGCGGTGCTGGCGCCGCTGGTGGAGTTCTGCCGGCACCCGCGCCCGGCGGCCGACCGGCTGCCCGGCATCGCGCCGATGGTGCGCAACGCCCCGTTGGGGCGCAAGGAGAAACTCCAACGGGACGTGAAACTCGTGAAGGACTACCTGAGCCAAGGCGGCCCGCGCGAGGTGGCCAAGCGGGCGACCGGCCGCGTGCTGAAGAAGTTGCGCGGTCATGGCTAAGCCGCTCAAGGTGCTCATCGACGGCACCCCGCTGCTCGGCCACCGCACCGGGATCGGCCGCTACACCGCCGCGCTGGCCGAGGAACTGGCGTCCATGCCCGACGCCGTGGACGTGCGGGCGGTGGCGTTCACGCTGCGCGGGTGGCGGGCGTTGCGCACCGTGCTGCCGCACGACGTGGTGGCGCGCGGCCTGCCGGTGTCGGCGCGGCTGCTGCGCCAGTTCTGGCTGCGCGGCCCGTTCCCGCCGGTGGAGTTCCTGGCCGGGCCGACCGACGTCATGCACGCGACGAACTTCGTGCTGCCGCCGTCGATCCGGGCCGGCGGCGTGACCACGATCCACGACCTGGCGTTCCTGGACGCGCCCGGCGACCTGCCGCCGTCGGACCGGCGGCTGCCGGAGCTGGTGAAGAAGTCGGCGCTGCGGGCGGACATCGTGTGCACGCCGACGCAGGCCGTGGCGAACGTGGTGACCGAGCGGTACGGCGTGGAGCCGGACAAGATCGTCGTGACGCCCCTGGGCGTGGACCCGGCGTGGTTCGCGGCCCGGCCGCCGTCCGACGGCCTGCGGTCCCGGCTGGGGCTGCCCGGGGAGTACCTGCTGTTCGTGGGGGCGGGCGGCCCGCGCAAGGGCCTGTCGACGCTCCTGGACGCGCACGCCGCGACGCCTTCCCTGCCGCCGCTGGTGCTCGCCGGTCCCGGTGAGTCCCGTGTGGACGGTCGGGTGCTGCGGACGGGCTACCTGAACGACGTGGACCTGCGCAGCGTGGTGGCCGGTGCGGCCACCCTGGTGATGCCGTCGCGGGACGAGGGGTTCGGACTGCCGGTGCTGGAAGCGTTGGCCTGCAACGTCCCCGTGGTGTGCACGGACGTGCCGGCGCTGCGCGAGACGGCCGGCGGGCACGCGACCCATGTCCCGGTCGGCGACGTCGAAGCGTTGGCCCACGCCCTCACGACCGCCGTGGAAACCGAGCCGAACGCCGGTGACCAGGCCGCCCGCCGCGCCCATGCGTCGGAGTACACCTGGCGCAAAACCGCCGAGAGGACCGTGGAGGCGTACCGGCTCGCCGCCGCCGCACGCCGGTAGCGTCGGACGGGTGACCGATCGTGTTCGCCGGTGCCGCGTGCGAGCTCTAGCGGCCGGGCGCGGGCTTGCCCGTGAGGACGGACCAGGAGATCTGGCGCGAACCGGTCACGGCGCACACGCGCCGGAGGAAGCGCTGGCGGTCGTCGGGACGCGGCAGGGTCGCTTCGGGGAGTCGCCCGTGTTCGGACATGCCGCACAGGCTCCCGCACCGCTCGCGCGCAAAACCAGTGCGACAAGCGCGGTCCACTCCAACGGCGCAACACCGACCTCGGGTGGTCACTCCCCGCGTTCACTGCGATGATGCCGCCATGAGTTTCACCGCAGTGTGGCCGATCAGCGACCCGGGCGACACGGAAGCCGCCGACCAGCTCACCGTGCAGTCGCCCGAGGACGTGGACACCCTGCTGAGCCGCCTGGCGGAGCCCGGCGCCGGCCCGGCGGTGATCGAGCACGAGGACCGCCCGCTGATGGACGACACCGAGGGCCTGCTGGGCGAGCCGGGCCGGACCAAGATCCCGGACCACGACGTGGCGGCGGCGGTGCGCGGCGGCTACGGCTACCTCACCTACGCCGACCCGGACCACGACTACTCGACCCTGGACGGCGAGCCCGGCTCCCCGGAGTACCGCTCGGAGTACGTGGACTACCCGGCCGGCGCCGGCGTGCCCGTGGAGACGCTCGCGCTGGCCCTGAAGGACTTCCTGGCCACCGGTCGGCGCCCCACGTGCGTGCGCTGGCGCGCGGCCTGACGCCTCAGGGCACCGCGCCGACCGCGAACGCCTCCCGCAACGCCTCCCGCCACGGGCGCAACGGGGTCAACCCCGCCGCCGCCCACGCCGCCCCGGACAGCACGGAGTACGCCGGGCGCGGCGCGGGACGGGGGAAGTCCTCGGTGCCGCACGGCTTCACCCGCGCCGGGTCCAGGCCCAGCTCCTCGAAAACCGCGCGCGCGAACCCGCACCACGTCGTCTCGCCACCGCCGGTTGCGTGCAGCACCCGCCCTGTCGGACCGTCGGCGACCACCCGGGAAGCCAACTCCACCAAGCCCACCGCCAGGTCGTGCGACCACGTGGGCGAGCCGCGCTGGTCGTCCACAACGGACAGTTCCGGCCGCTCGGACGCCAGCCGCGCGATGGTCTTCACGAAGTTCGGACCGCCGGCCCCGTACACCCACGCCGTGCGCACGACCCAGGACCGTTGCCACGCCTGGAGAACGCGCCGCTCGCCGTCGAGTTTCGTGCGCCCGTAAGCGGAACGCGGGCCGGTCTCGTCGTCCGGCTCGTACGGCCGCGTCCCGTCGCCGGCGAAGACGTAGTCCGTGGACACGTGCACCAGTGGCACGTTCTCCACCGCACAGGCCTGGGCCAGCAACCCCGGACCGACGGCGTTCACCAGCGCCGCCCGCTCCTCGTCGGTCTCGGCGTTGTCCACCGCCGTGTACGCGGCGGCGTTGACCACCACCGGCTTGAGCCCGCCGTCCCGGGCCGACGCGGCGAAGGACGCCACCGCGTCCTTCACGCTCGCCCCGTCCGTCAGGTCCAGTTCGGCCGACGACGGTCCGTGCACCAGGCCGTCCGCGGGGGCGGCGGCCACCAGGTCCTGCCCGAGCTGGCCGCGCCCGCCCGGCACCAGCAACGCGATCATCGCGGTCAGCCCGCCAGCGCCGCGCGCTGCTTGAGCGGCTCCCACCAGGACCGGTTGTCCCGGTACCACTGGACGGTCTCGGCCAGGCCCGCGGCGAAGTCGACCCGCGGCGCGTAACCCAGCTCGGTGGAGATCTTGGTGATGTCGACCGAGTACCGGCGGTCGTGGCCCTTGCGGTCGGTCACCGGCTCCACGGACGACCAGTCGCGGCCGGTGGCCTCCAGGAGGCGCTCGGTCAGCTCGCGGTTGGTCAGCTCGGTGCCGCCGCCGATGTTGTAGATCTCGCCGCCGCGCCCGCCCTCCAGCACCAGCTGGATGCCCCGGCAGTGGTCGTCCACGTGCAGCCAGTCACGGACGTTGAGCCCGTCGCCGTACAGCGGGACCTTCTTGCCGTCCACCAGGTTGGTGACGAACAACGGGATGACCTTCTCCGGGAACTGGTACGGCCCGTAGTTGTTCGAGCACCGCGTGATGCACACCGGCAGCCCGTGGGTGCGGTGGAAGGCCCGCGCGAGCAGGTCGGAGGACGCCTTGGACGCCGAGTACGGCGAGTTGGGCTCCAGCACGTGGTCCTCGGTCCACGAGCCCTCCTCGATGGAGCCGTACACCTCGTCCGTGGACACGTGGACGAACTTCGCCACGCCCGCGTCGTGCGCCGCCTGGAGCAGCGTCTGGGTGCCCAGCACGTTGGTGAGCACGAAGTCGGCGGAACCGGAGATCGACCGGTCCACATGCGACTCGGCCGCGAAGTGCACGACCACGTCCGTCCGGCCCATCAGGTCGGCCACCAGCTCGCGGTCGCAGATGTCGCCGCGCACGAACGTCAGCCGCGGGCTGTCCGCGACCGGCGCGAGGTTGGCCTCGTTGCCCGCGTAGGTGAGCTTGTCCAGCACCACCACCTCGGCGTCGGCGTAGGCCGGGTACGCACCGCCCACCAGTTCCCGCACGTAGTGCGAGCCGATGAACCCGGCCCCACCCGTCACCAGCACGCGCATCGGTCATCGCCCTTCGTAGCGGTCGTCCATCGCAGTCTGTCACGGTAATTAACCGTGCAACCCACTCGGTTGTTACAGCGTCTCCCGTATATGAGGAACTACAGGGCCGCTGCGGCGCTTCACCACTAGCCTGGTGAACAGGCCGCGCACACGGGGGAGGCAGCGCCAGTGGACACCAGTCCGCCCACATCGACCAGCCGGTCGACCGCGCTGCGCGTGCTCGTGCTCACGAGCCGTTCCCTCCTGTCCCTGGTCTCGGCCGCTGTGCTCCTCGTCACGTGGTACGGCTGGAGCTACCTGCGCGACATCGACGAGGGCATCACCACCACCGACGTCATCCAGACCCAGGTCGACGAGCAGGGCGCGGTCCGCAAGCCGCTGGACGGCGCGATCGACATCCTCCTCGTGGGCGTGGACAGCCGCACCGACGCCCAGGGCAAGCCGCTCTCGCCCGAGGTGCTCGCGCTGCTCAACGGCGGCGTCGCGGACGGCACGCTGAACACCGACACGATGATCCTGGTGCACATCCCGCAGGACGGCACGCGGGCGGTGGCCATCTCGTTCCCGCGCGACGCCTACGTGGACATCGCGGACGGGTTCGGCAAGCACAAGCTCAACTCGGCGATGGCGCGGCAGAAGAACGACACCTCGCAGCGGTTGCGCAACGAGGGCGTGACCGACGAGGCCCGCATCGAGAAGGAGTCCACCCAGGCGGGCCGCCGCACGCTGATCAAGACCATCGAGGGCCTGACCGGCGGCGCGGTGACCGTGGACCGGTACGCGGAGGTCAACCTGGCCTCGTTCTACGAGGTCACGAAGGCCATCGGCGGGGTGGAGGTGTGCCTGCTCGAGCCGACCAAGGACTGGGCGTCGGGCGCGGACTTCCCGGCGGGCAGGCAGACCGTGGAGGGCGCGGCGGCGCTGTCGTTCGTGCGCCAGCGCGGCGGGCTGCCCGGCGGCGACCTGGACCGGATCGTGCGCCAGCAGGTGTTCATCGGCGCGCTGGCCCGCAAGGTGCTGTCCACGGGCACGCTGACCGACTTCGCCAAGCTCGACGGGCTGGTGGCGGCGATCAAGAGGTCCGTGGTGCTCAACGAGGGCTGGAACATCACCGAGTTCGCCGAGCAGATGCAGGGCCTGGTGTCGGGCAACATCCAGTTCCGCACCATCCCGGTGGGCGACCCGACGGACACGTGGAGCGACGGCAACGTGCTGCCGGTCAACCCCGCGCAGGTGCGGCAGTTCATCAAGTCGCTGGCCACCGACCCGACCGGGACGTCGACGGCGCCGACGACCACGCCGTCCGGGCCGCCGCCGTCGAGCATCACCGTGCAGGTGTTCAACTCCTCCGGTTCGCCCGGTCGGGCCATCGCCGTGCTGGAAACGTTGGTGCAGAAGGGTTTCGCGCGCGGTTCGGCGGAGCCCGGCAACTACCTGGCGACGACCGAGGTCCGCTACGGCGCGGGCCAGCGGGCCGCTGCCGACCGGGTGGTCTCCGCCCTGGCCGGTAACGCGACGGCCGTCGAGGACGACTCCGTGCCCAGGGGGCAGGTGCACGTGTACGTCGGCGCCGACTACACGGTCGCCGTGCCGTCCGACGAGCCGGAGCAAGCGGCGGTGGGCGGCGTCACAACGGTCCCGACCACGACGACTCCGCCGATCACCGCCGACGGTGTGGTCTGCGTCAACTGAGCTCCCGGGCTTCGACCGAAACCGGGTCCGACCGGCGCAGGCCGACTAGCCTGATCGCCACACGGCGCGCGCGCAGAAGGAGGACCGCCAGTGAGGGCCGCGGGGATCATCGGGCGCACGCTGATCGCGTTGCTGTCCGCGGCCGTGCTCGCCGTGGCGGGGTACAGCTGGGCCACCCTCAAGCGGGTGCAGGACAGCGTCAACACCACCGACGTGCTGGCGGCGCTGGAGGACATCCCCAACGCGCCGCCGGTCGAGGACGGCGCCCTGGACATCCTCCTGGTGGGCAGCGACAGCCGCACCGACGCGCAGGGCAGGCTGCTGCCCGCGAACGTGCTGCGCGAGCTGCGCACCGAGGCGACCGACACCGTCAACACCGACACGATCATCGTGCTGCGGGTGCCGCGCAACGGCGGCAAGGCGCGGGCGGTGTCCATCCCGCGCGACACCTACGTCCCGATCCCCGACCACGGCCAGGAGAAGATCAACTCCGCCTACGGGGTGACGAAGTTCTTCACGATGGAACGGCTGGCGGCCGAGGGCGTGGGCGACCTGGAGGAGCGGTCCAAGCGCGGCGACCAGGCCGGGCGGCGGGCGCTGGTGCAGGTCGTGCAGGACCTGACCGGGGTGCGGGTGGACCACTACGCCGAGGTCAACCTGTACGGGTTCTACCTGCTGACGCAGGTCATCGGCGGCGTCGAGGTGTGCCTGAACCACCCCACCAGCGACCCGGACTCGGGCGCGAACTTCCGCGCCGGTCCGCAGACCATCTCCGGCGGTGACGCGCTGGCGTTCGTGCGGCAGCGCAAGAACATCCCCAACGGCGACCTGGGGCGGATCACGCGGCAGCAGGTGTTCCTGTCGGCGGCGGTGTCGCAGCTGATGTCCGCGGGGACGTTCACCGACCAGGGGAAGCTGTCCGGGCTGCTGGACGCGATGCGCAAGTCGGTCGTGGTGGACGAGAAGTTCGACCTGGCGACCCTGGCCGGGCACGCGCAGAGCCTCGCGGGCGGGAACGTGGACTTCACGACCATCCCGGTGACCGGGGTGGGCGCGGTGAACGACCGCGGGCAGAGCGTGGTGACCGTGGACCCGGCGGCCGTGAAGGCGTTCGTGGCCCAGGTGCTGGGCGAGAAGTCGCCCACGCCCCCCACGACCACGTCGGTGCGGAAGTTCGGCGGTGGCGCGGGCCTGTCCTTCGACGGGCCGCGCAGGGCGCTCCAGGGACCGCCCTGCGTGGACTGACCCCGTTCGCGCGACACCCGGTCGCAGTGGCAGGGTTGGCGCCATGACCGTCACGGAAGTCCTGCTCACGCCGCTGCTCGCCGCCGGACCGGGCCGTCCGCTGATCACGCACTACGACGACGCGACGGGCTCCAGGGTGGAGTTGTCCCGCGCGACCATCGCGAACTGGGCGGCGAAGACGGCGAACTGGCTGCGCGACGAGCACGACGTCGAACCCGGCGACCCGATCGCGGTGCTCCTGCCCGCCCACTGGCAGACCGCCGGCGTCCTGCTCGGCGCGTGGTGGTGCGGCGCGGCGGTGACCGACGACCCGGCGGGCGCGAAGGTGGCCTTCGTCGCGCCCGGCGGCGAGGCGCCCGGCGCGGACCTGGTGGCCACGGTGTCGTTGCACCCGATGGGGATGGGCTGCGGCGCGCCCGTGGACTACGTGGACGAGGTCCGGGTGTTCGGCGACGAGTTCATGCCCTGGTCACCGGTTCCCGGCTCCACACCCGCGCTCGGCAAGTCCACTGTGGACGAAGTGGTGGCCGAGGCGCGGCAGCGGGCGGAGACCTTGGGCATCACGGCGACTTCGCGCGTTCTGTCCACTGTGGAGTGGACGCAGCCGGACGGCCTCCTGAACGGCTTGCTCGCCGTGCTGGCGGGCGGCGGTTCGCTGGTCCAGGTCAGCAATGCCAACCCGGACGCGCTCCCCGCGCGCCGCGCCAGTGAGCAGACGACCATCGACCTCGTCGGCTAGGCGTTGGCCCGGGCGCCGGCCTGAGCGTTGTTCGGCGCCTTCCGGCGGACCAGGCGGTCGACGGTGAGCGCGCCACCGTTGAACCCGAGGGCCAGGGCTGCGACGCCGAGGACGAGCACGAATTCGTAGCCGCCCTGGCCGAGCAGTCCGTTCGGCAGGTGGACGATGACCAGCGCGCCCAGCATGTTCACCAGCAGCAGGACACCCACCAGGGGCAGGGCCGCGCCGACGATGAGCAGCGCGCCGCCGACGAGTTCGACCAGCGCGGCGAACCAGGCGGACACGGTCGGCAGCGGCACCCCCATGCCCTCGAACGCCTGCGCGGTGCCGCTCAGACCCCTCTCGGTGAACTTCTGCCACCCGTGCGCGACGAACACCACGCCCACGCCGATCCTGCCGAGCAGTGCCGCCACGTCGCTCATCCGAACCATCGCTGCCGATCCCCTTGTCTCGCGGTACTTGGTCGCGCTCGAAGTTATATGAACCTTCAACGACCTGACCCGGGTCGACAGGGACTCGACAGGCGCTTGACAGGGGCTCGACAGGGGCGTAGAAAACCAGTCAGTTAGATAACCAAGAGGTTAGATACGCATGGCAGACGATCCGCTGAGCCTCACCTTCGCGGCCCTGGCCGACCCGACCCGACGGGCCATCCTGGCCCGCCTGGCCGAGGGCGCGGCCACCGTGAAGGAACTCTCGGCCCCGTTCGCGATGAGCGGTCCCGCCGTGTCCAAGCACCTCAAGGTGCTCGAACGGGCGGGCCTGGTCGTGCGCGGTCGCGACGCCCAGTGGCGGCCGTGCACACTCGACGCGACCCCGTTGCGCGAGGTCAGCGAGTGGACCGACGGGTTCCGCCGGTTCTGGGACGACAGCTATCGCCGCCTGGACGCCTACCTGGAGCGGATGAAGGAGCAGTCCGATGACCACTGAGACCAGCGCCTGGACCACCCCCTCCGACGTGGAGTTGGCGGTGACCCGGACCTTCGACGCGCCGCAGCACCTGGTGTTCGAGGCGTTCACCCGCCCCGAGCACATCGTCCACTGGATGCTCGGCCCGGAGGGCTGGACCATGCCCGTGTGCGAGGTCGACCTGCGCCCCGGCGGCCAGTGGCACATGGTGTGGCGCCGGGCGGACGGCACCGAACTGGCCATGACGGGGAGCTACCTCGAGGTGACCCCGTTCGCGCGCCTGGTGCAGACCGAGTCGTGGGGCGACGACTGGCCCGAAACCGTGAACACCACGACCTTCACCTCATCGGGGACGCGAACGGTCGTCGTGCAGACCACGAAGTTCCCCACCCCCGAGGCCCGCGAGCGCGCGATGGCCACCGGCATGACATCCGGCGCCGACACCAGCTACGACCGTCTGGAGACCTACTTGGCGTCGCTGGGGGCGTAGCGCAGCAGCACGACCCCGTTGCCGAACACCTGGGTGTCGAGCAGCTCGAGATCCACGTGCCGCTTGAACATGGGCCGTCCCGCGCCGATCGCGACGGGGTGCACGTACACCCGGTACTCGGTGATGAGCCCGTGCCGGATGAACTCGTCGGCGAGCTCGGCACCCCCGACGGTGAACGTCCCCTCGGCCGCGCGGATCTCCTCCGGCACGACTTCACGGCGGAGCGTCGACCCCCACCCGACCTCATCCAGGGTGCGCGAGTAGACGATCTTCGGCATGTCCCGCCAGATCCCGGCGAACTGGTCCTCGGCGGGCGAGGCGTCGGCCTGCTGGTCGGCGGTGGGCCAGTGGGCAGCCATCAACTCGTAGGTGATCCGCCCGTGGATGAACCCGTCCACCTGCGCCAACCAGTCGTTGAAGTGCAGGTGCAACTCCTCGTCGACCCGATGCCAGTCAATCTGCCGCTCAGGCCCCTCGAAGAACCCATCCGCCGACACACCCATCGTGAACACCACGTCCGCCATGCGCGCACCGTACGCGCCCCCACCGACAATCGCGCCACGGCGCTCACTCCGAGTGTCCGATCAAACACCAGGTAGAGCAGATACCTGTGCCCCATTGGGGTGAAACGGCCCCGACCAGCGGAGATGCTCGCCGGCCCGTCGGTGGGGAGTGGAACAATGACCGCGACCAGCTTGAGGAGGTGGCAGTGTGGCGAGGTACTCGGCGCTCGTGATCGCCAAGTGGTTCCTGGCGTGGGCCGAGGAAGTCGAACAGGCATACCTCACCAACCTCAAGTTGCAGAAGTTGCTCTACTACGCCCAGGGGCATCACCTGGCGTGGGCCGGCGCACCCTTGTTCAAGGAAGAATTGCAGGCTTGGTCCCACGGCCCGGTCGTTCCGGAGGTGTACCGAGCGTTCCGCGACTTTGGAGGCGACCCCATCCGGCTACCGGACGAGGATTCCTTCTCGTGGGACGATGTCGATGAAGGAACCGCGCAGTTCTTGATGAAGGTGTGGAACACGTACGGCGGGTATGCCGCATGGCGGTTGCGCAACATGACCCACGACGAGCCACCGTGGAAGGAACACTTCGTCGAGGACGAGCGGAACCTCGTGATCCCCGAAGCGGCCATGAAACGCCACTTCGACACGGTCACGAAGGTGTCTTAGTGGCCAAGACCCGAGGTCGGCGCCCTCAGCCGGTGGAGGGCACCGTCGCCACGATCCCGACCGTGGCGACCGACCACAACAAAGACACCCCCAAGTTCTGCCTCCGACACCTCCAGTCGGGCTTCGACGTCGGCAACCTGAGCCGGGACGGGCAGGCGTCCTTCGCGATGGCCCTCCAGAAGAGGGCCTCGATGACCTGGCTCGAGATCATCCAGGCGAACCGCCACGGCCTGGGATCCGAGAACATCCCGCGGTCGGCGATCAAGGCCAGGATCCCACCGCACTTCGCCGACGCGGAGCAGTTCCTCGTGTTGCGCTACGACGGACGCAAGCCGATGGCAGGCGTCCGCACGGGGGCGATCTTCCACATCTTGTGGATCGAGTGCGAATTCAACGAGTTGTACGCGCACTCGTAGTCGGACCGCCACATCACACGGCCCGAAGACAACCTGATCGGATAAGGAGCCTCCGGGCCGTGGCCCGAAACGAGAACTCAGCCGTTGAGCAGTGCGCGGGACATGACCACGCGCTGGATCTGGTTGGTGCCCTCGTAGATCTGGGTGATCTTCGCGTCGCGCATCATGCGCTCCACCGGGAAGTCGCGGGTGTAGCCGGCGCCGCCGAACAGCTGGACGGCGTCCGTCGTGACCTCCATCGCCACGTCCGACGCGAAGCACTTCGCCGCCGCCGTGATGAAGCCGATGTTCGGCTCGCCGCGTTCGGCCTTGGCCGCCGCCACGTAGACCATGTGGCGGGCCGCTTCGATCTTCATCGCCATGTCGGCCAGCATGAACTGGACGCCCTGGAACTCCGAGATCGACTTGCCGAACTGCTTGCGGTCCTTGACGTAGGCGATGGCCTGTTCGAGGGCGCCCTGCGCGATGCCGACGGCCTGTGCGCCGATGGTCGGGCGGGTGTGGTCGAGGGTGCGGAGGGCCGTCTTCAGGCCGGTGCCGGGTTCGCCGATGATGCGGTCCGCCGGGATGGTGCAGTTCTCGAAGTGGATCTCGCGGGTCGGGGAGCCCTTGATGCCGAGCTTGCGCTCCTTCGAACCCACGACGAAGCCGGGGTCGTCCTTGTGCACCACGAACGCCGAGATGCCCTGCGACTTCTTCGGGGCGTCCGGGTCGGTCACGGCCATCACGGTGTACCAGGTGGACTCGCCGGCGTTGGTGATCCAGCACTTGGTGCCGTTGAGCACCCAGTGGTCGCCGTCGAGTCGCGCGCGGGTGCGCATGGAGGCCGTGTCGGAGCCCGCCTCGCGCTCGGACAGCGCGTAGGACGCCATCGCCTCGCCGGCCGCGATGGACGGCAGGACCTGCTGCTTCAGCTCCTCGGACGCGGACAGCAGGATCGGCATGGTGCCCAGCTTGTTCACCGCCGGGATGAGCGAGGACGACGCGCACACCCGCGCCACCTCCTCGATGACGATGCACGTCGCCACCGAGTCGGCGCCCTGCCCGTCGTACGCCTCGGGCACGTGGACCGCCGCGAAGCCCGACTTGACCAGCGCGTTCAGAGCCTCGACGGGGAACCGCTCCTGCTCGTCGACGTCGGCCGCGTAGGGCGCGATCTCCTTGTCGGCGAGTGCCCGGACCGCTTCCCGCAGCGCCTCGTGCTCCTCGGCCAGCTGGTAGGTACCGAAGCTCGCGTCCACGTCTAGTTACCTCCGAGTAGCAGGACCTACGGAGATGTTAGCGCGCGTTCACTGGAATATCCGCTGTGCCGTGTACTACAGGGACGCCCGCAGGGCTTCGTCCTTCTCCAACACCAACCGTTCGAGCGACGCCTGGAACTCCGCCATCCGCTCCTGGAGCGCGACATCGGACGCGGCCAGCATCCGGACCGCCAGCAGACCGGCGTTGCGCGCCCCGCCCACCGACACCGTCGCCACCGGCACTCCCGCCGGCATCTGGACGATCGACAGCAGCGAGTCCATGCCGTCCAGGTACTTCAACGGCACCGGCACGCCGATCACCGGCAGCACCGTCGCCGACGCCACCATGCCCGGCAAGTGGGCCGCGCCGCCTGCACCCGCGATGATCACCTTCAAGCCGCGGGAGGCGGCCGACCGCGCGTAGTCGATCATGCGCTGCGGCGTGCGGTGGGCGGACACCACGCTGACCTCGTGCGCCACGTCGAACTCGGCGAGCGCCTCGGCGGCGGCCTTCATCACCGGCCAGTCCGAGTCGCTGCCCATGATCACACCGACCGACGTCACCGCTGTCCTCCATCACTGCCGTGGATGTCGTACCCGTCCAGCCAAACCCCGTGCGACAGCCAGTGCGCCGCGAGCCTCGCGCGTTCCCGCACCTGCTCCATCCGCTCCCCGAGCAGGGTCACGTGCCCGATCTTGCGACCGGGTCGCTCGGCCTTGCCGTACAGGTGCACGTGGGCGTCGGGGTAGCGCGCGAACAGGTGGTGCAGGCGCTCGTCCGGACCCATCTCGGGGGCGTCGGGAGCGCCGAGCACGTTGGCCATCACGACGGCCGGCGCGGCCAGGTCCGTCGCGCCCAGCGGGTAGTCCAGGACGGCACGCAGGTGCTGCTCGAACTGGGACGTCCGCGCGCCCTCGATGGTCCAGTGACCGGAGTTGTGCGGGCGCATGGCCAGTTCGTTGACCACCAGGCCGTCGGCGGTCTCGAACAGCTCGACCGCGAGCAGGCCGACGACACCCAGCTCCGCCGCGATCCGCAGCGCCAGCTCCTGGGCCTGTTCGCCCAGGTCACCGGCGTCCGGCGCGGGGGCGAGCACCTCGACGCAGATGCCCTCGTGCTGCACGGTCTGCACCAGCGGCCACGCCGCGCCCTGCCCGAACGGGGACCGGGCGACCAGCGCCGACAGCTCCCGGCGCATCGGCACGCACTGCTCCACCATCAGCGGCGTCCCCGCGGCGAGCAGCTCGGGGACCACGCGCTGGGCGCTCTGCGGCGTGTTCAACATCCACACGCCCCGCCCGTCGTACCCGCCGCGCTGCGCCTTCAGCACGCACGGCCACCCGTGCTCCGCGCCGAACTTCAGCACGTCGGCGGCGGCGGTGACCTCGCGGAACGGCGGCACCGGCAGCCCCAGGGCACTCAGTCGTTCGCGCATGACGAGCTTGTCCTGGGCGTGCTGGAGGGCGTCCGGACCGGGGTGGACGCGGGCGCCGTCGGCGACCAGGGCGCGCAGGTGCTCCTGCGGCACGTGCTCGTGGTCGAAGGTCAGCACGTCGCACGACTTGGCGAACGCCCGCAGCGCGTCGAGGTCGGTGTGCTTCCCCAGCTCGACGTCCCGGGCGACCAGCGCGGCCGGGTCGGACTCCGACTCGGCGAGGACCCGCAACGACTGGCCCAACGGGATGGCCGCCTGGTGGGTCATGCGCGCGAGCTGGCCGCCGCCGATCATGCCGACAACGGGAAGACGAGTTCGAGAGTCCACGGTAGAGAGATCCTACCTGCACAAACAGGGCGGTCCCGCACACCCCCGATGTGTGCGGGACCGCCCTTGGAAGCGCACCTAGATCCGGTGCGAGCGCTTGACCCAGTAGTAGGCGAACACCAGCAAAGCCACCGCCGGCACCGCGAACACGAAGAACTCGGTCACCTGGAACGCCCCGACCCGGTCGACCGGCTGGTAGTCGCTGAAGTTGTTGACGATCCCGTGATCGACCATGCACTGCTGGAAGTCGTCCCCGTTCCGGGCCGTCCGCGCGCACACGGTCGGGAACGAGACCTCGTTGCCCGCCGCGTCCAGGTACCCGCTGTCGACGTACATCCGGAGGTCGTCGGGGCCGGAGAACCCGGGACGGCTGCCGTTGATCTCATAGGGCCACACCTCGCGCACGGGTGTCTGGTAGTACGGCCGCCACGCCGCCATCACGATCCCGCGCGCCACGATGAAGCCGCCGAGGGTCAACCCCATCGCGACCACGGTCCGCCGGGTCAGCGTGCTCAACGCCAAGCCCAGCGCGAACCCGAAGGCCGCGTACCCGACCTGCACCAGCGGCGCGGCCTCGAACACCTGCTGCTCGAACGGGCGGAACGGCCGGTACTCCAGCGGTCGAAGCTCGTTCACCACGGCCATCAGCTGCCGGACCGCCGCGCCGAACCCGGCCGCCAGGCCGATCGCGGGCACCCCGAGCAGCACGATCTTGCCCAGCACCCACCGGGCGGGCGTGAGGTCCTGGCTCCACACCACGACCGACGTCTTCTGCTCGTACTCCCGCGACACCAGCGGCGCGGCCCAGAACACCGCGATGACCGCGCCGACGCCCAATGGCACCAACGCCGCGAGCTGGGCGAGGCCGTAGACCCCGACCTGGCCGCCCAGGACCTCCGTCTCACCGGTGGCGTCGACCACCGCCGCGAGCACCAGGCACAGCACCGCGCCCACGCCGAGGATCGCCGCGACGACGCCGACCATCCAGCGGTGCTGGCGCCAGGTCAGCCACACCAGGTCGTTCCAGCCCACCTTGTCCCGCCGCTGCACGGGAACCGCCACCGCGGTCATGCGTCGAACCCCTTCCGGGTGGCCGCGAGCTGCGCGAGCACGTAGTCCTCCAACGTCACCGGGCGCTCGGTCCACGGGCCGGCCACCACCGGGCGGGGCTGGTCGGCGGGCAGTTCGAGCAGGAACGTCGACTGGTTGCCGCGGTGCCGCGCCTCGACCACCGTGCCCAGGGCGGGCGGCACGTCGGACTTCGGCCCCGCGTAGAGGGCGTGCCGGGCGAGCAGCTCGTCCAGGTCACCGCCCGCGAGCAGCCGGCCGTGGGCCAGCAGCAGCAGGTAGTCGGCGACGCCGCCCAGCTCGGCCACGACGTGCGTGGACAGCAGGACGGTCATGCCGGTCTCCTCGACCTCCGACAGCAGCTCGGCGGTGACCTCCCGGCGGGCCAGCGGGTCGAGGTTGGCCAGCGGCTCGTCGAGCATGAGCACGGTCGGGCGCGAGCCGATGGCCAGCGCGAACGCCACCTGCGCCTGCTGACCGCCGGACAGCTTCCCGCACGCCTTGGACAGCGGGATCTCGAAGCGCTCCAGCCACCGCTCGGCGCGGGTCTGGTCCCACACGGTGTTGAGGTGCGCGCCCAGCCGCAGCACGTCGGCGGCGGAGAAGTGCTTGTAGACGGGCTTCTCCTGGGACACGAACGCGACCCGGCCGGACGTCCCGGCGCTGCCCTCGTCCGGCTTGAGCAGCCCGGCGAGCACGCTCATCAACGTCGTCTTGCCCGCGCCGTTCGCGCCGACCAGCGCCGCGACCCGCCCGGCGGGCAGCTCGAACGTGCACTCGCGCAGCGCCCACTTGGTGCGGTACCGCTTGCCCAGGCCCTCCGCGCGCACCGCGAGTGCGGTGGTGTCCGCGTTGGCGGACTCGACCACGGTCGTCATGCGACCGCCTCTCCTTCCCCCTCGACGAGGACGCTGCGCACCAGCGCGTCGATGTCCTCGATGTCCAAACCGGCCTCCCGCGCCGAACCCACCCACTCGGCGAACCGCGCTCTCAGCGCGGCCATCACCTCCGGGTCGCCCGACCCGAGCGCCGCCTTGACGAACGTGCCCGACCCCTGGCGTGCCTCGACCAGGCCGGACAGCTCCAGCTCCCGGTACGCCTTGAGCACGGTGTTCGCGTTGACCCCACTGCTCGCGACGACGTCGCGGACGGTCGGCAGCCGGTCCCCCGGCACGAGCCACCCCAACCGCAGCGCCTCCCGCACCTGCCGCACCAACTGCAAGTACGCGGGAAGACCACTGGCCCGGTCGATGCGGAACTCCACCCTCCGCCTCCCAAGTGTTCTACTCAACTAAGACACTAGAAGACCAGTACACCCGCCACCCTGTCAACGCACCTCCCCACCCGCCCGCCTCACCCCACCCGCCGCGCCGCTCCCCCCGCGCCGCCGCCCGCCGCGCCGCTCGCGCGCCCCCCACCAAGCCGCCGCCACACCCGCGCAGAGGCGCAAGGCACGCCCTTCGCGCCCGCAGGGCACGCGCTTTTCGAAGGGCTCGCGCAGCAGACCTCCCAACTTGGGCTTCTTCCGTCATCCCCGTATGGCCTGCCCGAAG
>NZ_JBBEGC010000069.1:0-37759 GCF_037401995.1 Saccharothrix sp. CCNWYY140 | reverse complement strand
GGCCATACGGTGGGGGAACCGAGGCCCTCCACTTGTAGGTAACACCTACCGCGCGCTCCGCGCGCGAAGACCGCGCTACGCGCGTGAAAAGCGAAAAGCGCCCGGCATCGGCCGGGCGCTTCTCGGTCTAGCGGGAGGGAAATCAGTCGCGCTGCAAGTACGACAGCAGGCGCAGGATCTCCAGGTACAGCCACACCAGCGTGGTCATCAGGCCGAACGCCGCCCACCACGCCCACTTCGCCGGCACGCCCGAGCGGATCATCTCGTTGGCCGCCTCGAAGTCGAGGAGGAAGTTGAAGGCCGCGATGCCGATCACCACGAGGCTGAAGACGATCGCCAGGGTGCCGCCGTCGCGCAGGCCCGAGTTGACGCCGAACAGGCTCAGGACCAGGTTGCCGAGCATGAGCACGACCACGCCGACGGTCGCGCCGATGATCCACTTGGTCAGGCGCGGGGTGACGCGGATCGCACCGGTCTTGTAGACCACGAGCATCGCGCCGAACACGCCGAACGTGCCGAGGATCGCCTGCCACGCGATGCCGCTGAACATCGCCTCGAACACGCCCGTGATGGCACCGAGGAACACGCCCTCGGCCACCGCGTAGGTCATCACCAGCGGCGCGCTCGGGGTGCGCTTGAAGATGATCACCAGGGACACGACCAGGCCGACCAGCAGGCCCGGGATGACCAGGGCGAACGGGGCGATCTGGTTGGAGAGCACGAGCCACGCGGCGATCAGGCCCGTGACCAGGGTGGTGGCCAGGGTGATCGCGGTCTTGGTGACCACGTCGTCGATGGTGATGGGGCGTTCGCCGGTGGTCGGCGGCGCCTGGTAGCCGTACGGCTCGGTGCCGTACTGCTGTTGCTGGCCGAAGCCTGCGTAGCTCCCGTAACCGCCGCCGGTCGGCAGGTTGCGGAACGCGGGGTTGCTGGTGGTACGCACCTCGTCCTCCTGTGGCGTGTCGACGCCGTCACGGGGTTCAACGACCACACGAGTCGATCGGTTCCCGTCGGTAAAAGTGACTTTACCCGGGCTGTCGATCTCGGATCCACAGCCCAGGCTGCGGAGCGTAGTCGCCAACCCCACCCCCCTGGTGGCTTGTCCGTCCGACCGCGCAGCCGTAAGGCTCTCCTCCGGCAAAGTTCGTCCGGACGACGTGCCCGAGGGGTCAGGTTCAGACTATGGGGTGGAGACGACTCGCCGGTGCGGTGCTCGCGGCCGGTGTGGCCCTGCTCGCCGTGCCCGCCGTGTCCGACGCGCAGGTGCAGGAGGGCATCGGGCACACCACGCCCGCCCAGGGGTACCGGGGCAAGCCGGGCACCACGGACTGGCTGGGCTCCTACATCTGGCAGGGCAAGCAGGTGTGGTGCGTCCAGTACTCCTTCCTCGCGCCCGACAGCAGCGTGGAGTACCGGGAGGGCGACGAGCTGAGGACCAAGGCCGGCGTGCCGCTGGCCCCGGACATCGCCGCCAACATCTCCTACCTGCTGCTGCGCTACTCGACCACGAACTCGGCGGACGAGTCGGCGGCGCTGGCGCACCTGCTGCACTCGTGGACGTCGTTCGAGCACGGCGGCCTGTCGCTGAGCCCGGACAGCGACTACCGCACGATCGCCTACAACGAGCAGTTCCACTACGACAACCTGCCGCCGAGCGCCCGGGAGGCGGTGGACCGCATCCGCAGGGACGCCGAGACCAACCGCGGCCCGTGGACGGCGAAGGTCACCGCTCCGACCGAGGAGCAGCTGATCGGCTCGCCGGGCACCTGGAAGGTCGACGTCGCCAAGTCGGACGGCCTGCTGGTCGGCGGGGTCCCGGTGACGGTGGAGCTCACGGACGCCACGCTGGAGAGCGGGCAGACCACGGGCGAGCTGATCACCTCGCTGGACGGCGGGCCGCTGGACGTGAAGGTCGTGCCGACCGGGCCGAAGCCGTCGCTGCTGGTCAGGCTGGACAGCCCGGCGGACAAGCCGGTGGTGCACGTCCCGGCCCAGGAGAACATGCAGCGGATCGTCACCACGGGTGGTGAGAAGAAGCTGACCGCCCAGGCGTCGACCACGGCCAAGACCGCGCCGGGTGTGGTGAAGATCGCCAAGACCGACACCGAGACCGGCAAGGGCATCGCGGGCGTGGCGCTGCGGGTGACCGCGGCGGACGGCACCAGCCCCGCGCTCAAGCAGGACGACACCAACCTGACCGGCCCGGACGGCAAGCCGCTGGTCCTCCAGACCGGTGACGACGGCACCGCGACCGTGCCCGACCTGCGCACGCCGCAGGAGGTGTGCGTGGTCGAGGTGGCCGCCGCCAAGGGCTACGAGGAGTCCTTCGACCCGAACGCGCCGCCCAAGGCGTGCGGGAAGGTCGAGGCGGGGCAGACGCTGGCCCTGGCGCTGACGAACAAGCCGAACAAACCGGTGGTGCCGATCACCATCCCGGCCGGGTCCGAGGGCGCGGGCGTGACCGCCAAGGCCGCCTTCACCACCGAGGTGACCGGCGGTGCGCTGGTCGGCTTCGGCGGCGGGGTGCTGGTCCTCGGCGCTCTGGTCGGGTGGCTGGTCCGGCGGCGCCTGGTGGCCGCGCGCTCGTGAAAGCGCTGGACGACACGGCGACCGGTGGCCGCTCGGTCGGGGAAGTGGTGGACGACACGGCGACCGGTCGCCGCTCGGTCGGGAAAGCGCTGGTGACCGGCGCGGTGGTGGCCGCGGTGTTGGCCGGGGCCGCGGTGGTGTTCTCGCCGGCCGCCGAGGTCGTCGCGGGGGTCGCCGAGCCCGGTGACGCCGTCGTGCCCCACCCGTTGGGCGACAGCCTGAACGGTGGCCGGGGTGTGGACCTCGCCGGGTTGCCCGGTGGGGCGAACCCGCCGGCGTCCCCGACGACCCCGGCCCCGCCGGCGACCACGGAACCACCGCCGCCGCCCGTCCAGGCGCCGGGCACGGTCCGGTTGCCCGAGGGCGGGTCGGCCACGCTCGTGCGCGAGGAGGTCACCTCGGACGGCGTGCTGCCGATCCCGGAAGGGGTCGGCGAGGCGACCTGGTGGGGTGTGGAGCTGGGCGCCGCGGAAGGGGCGACCGTGCTCGCCGGGCACGTGAACTGGAAGGGCATGACCGGGCCGTTCGACGAGCTGTGGCGGTCCGCGCCGGGGCAGGAGGTCTCGGTCGTGGACACCGCCGGCAAGGCCTTCAAGTACACGGTCAGCCAGGTGCTCACGGTGCGGAAGGACGAACTGCCCGCGCGGGCCGTCGAGCTGTTCGGGCCGCGCGGCGGGCACCGGCTGGTGCTGGTGACCTGCGGCGGGCGGTGGGTCGGCGGCGCGCAGGGGTACGAGGAGAACCAGGTGGTCATCGCCACCCCGGTCACGTAGACGCAACCACTGGACACCCAGAGTCGTCTTGATGGTGTGAAACGCAGGGGTTTCGTCACGACGGCTGTGGCGCTCGCGCTGACCTTGGCCGTGCTCGCCGTGCTGGGGGCGCGGGAGGAGGCCCCGCGCAGCGACCCGGGGGAGCTCGCCGCTCCCCTGCCGCTCGCCCCGCGCTCGGCCGCCCCGTCCAGCGGACCGGTGCCCACGGTGCCCGCGCCCGCGTCGCCGCCGAAGTGGATGCGGAAGGTGCAGCCCGGCGAGAAACCACCGCAGTTCGTGCTGTTCTCCTTCGACGGGGCCGCGTCCAAGACGCACTGGGACCGCATCCTCCCCCTGTCGCAGCGGGTGAACGCGCACGTCACGGGCCTGTTGTCGGGTGTGTACCTGATCCCGGACGCGGAGGGCTCCTCCTACACCGGGCCAGGCCACCGGCCGGGCTACTCATCCATCGGGTTCGGCGGGACGCAAGCCGACCTGGAGGCGCGGATCAGGTACCTCAACGACGCCATCGACGCCGGGCACGAGATCGGGACGCACTACAACGGCCACTACTGCCAGGGCGACGAGCCCAGCGTGGGCCGGTGGACCACCGACGAGTGGAACCGGGAGCTGGACCAGTTCTTCGCCGTCGTGGGCAAGGCGCGGGAACTGGGGTTCAAGCTCGACCCGGCGACCGTGCGGGGCGGGCGGACGCCGTGCCTGGAGGGCGACTGGGGGCAGGCGTTCCCGGCGATGCGCGGGCACGGGCTGGTGTACGACACGAGCCACGTGAGCCTCGGCGTGGTGTGGCCGTCGGTGCAGAACGGGATGTGGGAGTTCCCCATGCCGGAGGTCCGGGTGCCCGCGCTGGGCAAGCGGGTCGTGATGATGGACTTCAACCTCTGGTACGCGCTGAACGGGGCGAAGGACGACCCGGGGCCGCCGGGCGAGTACACCCAGGTGGTGCTGGACACCTACCGGTCGGTGTACCAGGCGGCGTTCAACGGCAACCGCGCGCCGATGGTGGTGGGCAACCACTTCAACGAGTGGGCCGGTGGCGCGTTCAGCGCGGCGGTGGAGAAGTTCATGGAGGAGGTGTGCGTGCGGGAGGAGACCGTGTGCGCCACCTACACCGAGGTCATCCAGTGGATGCAGTTGCAGGACCCCGTGCTGCTGGAGCAACTCCGGCGGATGCCTCCCGCACGCAACTAGGCGATCACCCGTCCGTGCTGAGGATTCGATCGTCCGTGGTGGCAGGGGTGCCGCGGCCGTCTCGGTTGGAGGTGCCGATCCACAGCGTGCCGTCCGGGGCGGGCGCCACCGCGCGGATGCGGCCGTAGCCGGTGAACAGCGAGACCGGCGTGCCGAGGGTGGTGCCGCTGACCGGGACCTTCCACACGCGGCGACCGGTGACCGCCCCGAGGTACAGGGCGTCCTTGTAGAACCCGATGCCGGTCGGACCGGCTTGCGAGGTGGGCCAGGTCTTCACCGGGTCGACGAACCGGCTGTCCCCGCAGGTGCCCTCGCAGGTGGGCCAGCCGTAGTTCTTGCCGGGCTGGATCCAGTTCAGCTCGTCGGTCTGGCTCTGGCCGAACTCGGTCGCGTACGCCCGGCCGTTCGCCCACGTGATGCCCTGCGGGTTGCGGTGGCCGAGCGTGTAGACGCGGCTGGTGAAGGGGTTGCCGGGCGCGGCGGCGCCGGTCGTCGTGAACCGCAGGACCTTGCCGCCCAACGAGTTCACGTTCTGGGCGTTGCCGGTGACCCCGGCGTCCCCGGTGGTGGCCCACAGGTAGCCGTCCGGGCCGAACTCCAGCCCGCCGCCGTTGTGGATGCGGGCCTTGGGGATGCCGGTGACGATCGGTTCCACGGCCCCGCCCAGGCGGACGCGCGCGATCCGGTTGTCCGCGGAGGCGGTGTAGTAGACGTAGACGGTGTTGTCGGTGGCGAAGGTCGGCGACACGGCCAGGCCGAGCAGGCCGCCCTCGCCGCCGGGGACGGCCTGGTCCACCGTGTGCACGGTGGTCACCGTCGTCCCGGTGATCTTCTTGATCCTCTTGGTGTCGCGTTCGGTGAAGATGCCGCTGCCGTCGGGCAGGAACTCGATGTCCCACGGGACGGCCTGACCGGTCGCGACGGTCCGCACGGCGGCGGCCGTCGGATCGGCGTGCGCGGGGCCGACCGCTGCGACGAGAGCGGCGATCGTGAGCACCGCACCTAGACGAGCACGCATGTGCGCTCCTCCGTAGTCCGCACTGGCTCGGCGGCGGATCTCGGCGGTCTCCTCCGATGCAACCACAGCCAACCGAGACCGGCAACAATCATCGGATGACTGATCCACTTGCCGGTTGGGCAACGGTCCTTACGATCTAGCGCGAGGCGCTCCGGACGCTCTACCGTGGGACTCCGCCGCCGCGTCCTCACGACAACTCCGAGGAGACGCGCCATGCAGGACAACGAACCGAAGCGCACGTGGGTCAAGCCGGACTTCGTCGACGTCGACACCCCGATGGAAGTCACGGCCTACGCCGCGCGCGGCTGACAGCCCCAGCACCTCCACCCGTGGCTCCGGTTGCCGCCGCCGGGGTCACGCCCTGCCCGGAAGCCCTGGAGGCGCAAGCATGTCCGAACCGTGGTCGTCCGAGGAGTTCGTCGCGCGGCTGCGCGGCCTCTCCACCCGCTACTGGGACAGCCACCCGTTCCACCAACGGATGCACGCGGGCACCCTCACCAAGGACGAGTTGCGGTCGTGGGCGGCGAACCGGTGGTACTACCAGCGCTGCATCCCGATCAAGGACGCGGCGATCCTCGCCAACTGCCCCGACCCGGACGTCCGGCGGGTGTGGCGGGAGCGGATCGTCTGGCACGACGGCACGAAGCCCGGCGAGGGCGGCGCGGAGAACTGGCTGCGGATGGCCGAAGCGCTCGGGCTGTCCCGGGACGAGGTGCTCGACGAGCGGCACGTGCTGCCCGGCGTGCGGTTCGCGGTGGACGCCTACGTCACCTTCGCCCGCACGAAACCGTGGGTCGAGGCGGTGGCGTCGGGGCTGACCGAGATGTTCTCGCACGGCCTGATGACCCGGCGGTTGGCCGACATGCGGGCGCGGTACCCCTGGATCGCCGAGGAGGGCTTCGCCTACTTCACCGCGCGGCTGAAGGTGGTGTCCGACGAAGGGAAGTCCACAGTGGACCTCGTGGTGCGCAACTGCCCCACCAGGGAGCGGCAGGAGGCCGCCGTGGCCGCCCTGGCCTTCAAGTGCGACGTGCTGCGGGCGATCCTCGACACCGTCGACTACTACTCGGGGACGAGACCATGAGCGACCTCTCCACCACGCCGAGGCTCGGCAAGGGCGTGAAGACGGCTTACGACCAGACCAGGGGCAGCCACGTGGTGCTGTTCCCGGAAGGCGTGCTGGTGCTCAACGAGACCGCCGCCGCCGTCGTGGGCATGTGCGACGGCCGGACCACCATCGCGGAGATGGCGGAGAAGCTGGCCGAGGACTTCGACGGCGTGCGCGT
The DNA here is from genome assembly GCF_037401995.1 of Saccharothrix sp. CCNWYY140. NCBI lineage: Bacteria > Bacillati > Actinomycetota > Actinomycetes > Pseudonocardiales > Pseudonocardiaceae > Saccharothrix > Saccharothrix sp. CCNWYY140. Next base: position 30,902 of record NZ_JBBEGC010000069.1, on the reverse strand, counting down.
GGACGACGTGGCCGAGCTGGTCACCCGGCTGGCCGCGCGGCGGGTGGTGGTCACCGGTGGCTGAACCGCCGTTCGGGCTGCTCGCCGAGCTGACCCACCGCTGCCCGCTGCGCTGCGGCTACTGCTCCAACCCGCTGGACCTGGTGCGCCGGGAGGCGGAGCTGTCCACCGCCGAGTGGCGGGACGTGTTCGACCAGGCGCGGGCGCTGGGCGTGCTCCAGTTCCACCTGTCCGGCGGAGAACCGTTGGCGCGCAACGACTTGTCCGAGCTGGCCGCGCACGCGAGCGGACTGGGCGCGTACGTCAACCTGGTGACCAGCGGGTTGGGGCTGACCGCGGAGCGGCTGGCGTCGATCGACCACGTGCAACTGTCGGTGCAGGACGCCGATCCCGCGAGCGCCGACCGCATCGCGGGGGTGCGCGGGTTCGCGCACAAGGTCCGGGCGGCGCGGGTGGTCAAGGACGCCGGGCTGCCGCTGACCGTGAACGTGGTGCTGCACCGGCAGAACCTGGACCGGGTGGCGGAGATCGTGCGGCTGGCCGAGGACATGGGCGCGGACCGGCTGGAGTTGGCCAACACCCAGTACTACGGCTGGGCTTTGCGCAACCAGGCGGCGCTGCTGCCGACCAGGGACCAATTGCAGCGGGCGGACGAGGTGGTGCGGGAGGCGAAGAGCCGGTCCCGCGTGGAGATCGTGTACGTGATCGCGGACTACCACGAGGCCCACCCCAAGCCGTGCATGCACGGGTGGGGCGCGCGGCAGCTCACCGTGGCCCCGAACGGCGACGTCCTGCCGTGCCCGGCGGCGTCGGTCATCGAAGGGTTGGGCATCGAGAACGTGCGGTCCCGGCCGCTGCGGGAGATCTGGCACGACTCGGTGTCCTTCAACGCCTTCCGCGGGTTCGACTGGATGGGCGAGCCGTGCCGGTCGTGCGCGCGGCGGGAGGTGGACTTCGGCGGGTGCCGCTGCCAGGCTTTCCAGCTGACCGGGAACGCCGCGAACACCGACCCGGTGTGCTCGCTCTCCCCGCACCGCGGCCTGGTGGACCTGGCCCTGCGGCGGCCCTCGGATTCCGCATTGGTGCCCAGGGAGGTGGCGCGGTGAAGGTGGTCCTGCTCGGGACGGCGGCCGGCGGCGGCGTGCCGCAGTGGAACTGCGCGTGCGACCCGTGCGCGAAGGTCCGGCGCGGCGAGCTGTCCCCGCGCACCCAGGACGGGTTGGCGGTCAGCGGCGACGGGCGGACGTGGTGGCTGCTCAACGCCTCCCCCGACCTGCACGCCCAGCTCGCGGCCACGCCGTGCCTGCACCCCGGTCCCGGCCCGCGCGACACCCCGCTCCGCGGCGTCCTGCTGACCGACGCCGAACTCGACCACACCCTGGGGCTGCTCACCCTGCGGGGTGCGGCGGGGATGCGGGTGCACGCGCCCGCGACCGTGCTGCACGCGTTGGGCGAGACGAGGGCGGTGCTCGACAAGTACGCCGAGTGGCGGTGGCGGCAGGTGGAGCCGGAGCAGACGTTCGCGCTGGACGGCGGCCTGGAGGTGACGGCGTTCCCGGTGAGCGGCAAGCGGCCCCGGTACGCGAAGGAGTCCACTGTGGAGGGTCACTGGGTGGTGGCCTACCGCCTGCACGACCCGCGCACCGGCGGCATCGTCCTGTACGCCCCGTGCCTGGCGGGCTGGCCGCTCGGGTTCGACGACCTGGTGGCGGAGGCGGACGTGGCGCTGCTGGACGGGACTTTCTACGCGCCCTCGGAGATGGGAGCGGCCACCGGCCGCGCGGGCGGGCAGGCCGCGATGGGGCACCTGCCGATCACGCACACCCTGCCCGAGCTGCGGCGGCACCCGCACGTGCGGCGCGTCTACACGCACCTGAACAACACGAACCCGGTGCTGGACCCCGATTCGGCGGAGCACGCCAAGCTGCGGGAGGCCGGGGTGGAGGTGCTGCCGGACGGGGCCGTGATCGAGGTCTGATCGGGGGGTTAAACCCACCGCTTTCCCGGCGCGCACCGACGACAATCGACCCCATGACGGACCACGACCTCGTGCGCGGCGCGGCCACGCGTCTCCGGACCGCGGGCCTCGCCGTGGCGCGGGTGCCGGCCTGCGTGATCGGCCTGCCGCTGATCCCGCTCCAGCTCTACACCTACCCGCTCGTCCTGGTGACGGTCGGCGTGCCGATGCTGCTGCTGTTCACCGCGCTCGCCCGCCGCTACACGACGTTCCACCGCTGGTGGGCCGGGAAGGTGCTGGGCGAGCCGATCGCGCTGCCCTACCGCAAGCCCGCCAACCGCGGCCCGATGACCCGCGTGCGGACCATCGCCACCGACCCCGCCACCTGGCGGGACATGGCGTTCCTGCCGCTGAACGCCTTCGTGGGCGTGCTGTGCGGTGTCCTGCCGATGGGACTGTGGCTGGGCGGTGTCCTCGGGCTCCTCACGCCGCTGATCTGGCTGGCGGGCGGCAGCGGCCTGGAGTTCAACGGCCTGGACTCCGCCATGCCGGGCAGTTGGTTCCTGGCGCCGCTGCTGGGCGCCCTCTACCTGCTGCTCGCCTGGTGGGGCACCGAGCGGATCGTGCGGCTGCACGCGTTGTTCGTCCGCAAGATGCTCGCGCCCAGCACGACCGAGGCGTTGACCCACCGGGTGCAGGAGCTGGCCGACTCACGAGCCGACACGGTGGACGCCCAGGCCGCCGAGCTGCGGCGGATCGAGCGGGACCTGCACGACGGGGCGCAGGCGCGGCTCGTGGCGCTCGGCATGAGCCTGGGCATGGCGGAGGAGTTGCTGGCGCGCGACCCGGAGGCGGCGCGGGACCTGCTGTCCGAGGCGCGGCTGTCGTCGTCCCTGGCGCTGGCCGAGCTGCGGGACCTGGTGCGGGGCATCCACCCGCCGGTGCTGGCCGACCGCGGGCTTGAGGGCGCGTTGAAGGCGTTGGCGCTGGCCCACCCGCTGCCGGTCGAGGTGGACGTGGTGCTGCCCGGTCGGCCCGAGGCTCCGGTGGAGTCCGCCGCGTACTTCGCGGTCGCCGAGACGCTGACCAACGTGGCCAAGCACAGCGGCGCGACCAGCGCGTGGGTGCGGGTCCGGCACGAGCACGGCCGGCTCGCGTTGATGATCGGGGACAACGGCCGCGGTGGCGCGGAGGCGACCGAGAACGGCGGACTGCGCGGAATCGAGCGCAGGCTGGGTGCGTTTGACGGCACACTCGGCATCGCGAGCCCGACGGGCGGGCCCACGATCGTCACGATGGAGCTGCCGTGCGCGTTGTCCTCGGAGAAGACCTCGTCCTCCTCAGGGACGGCCTGATCCGGCTGCTCCAGGCCTACGACTTCGACGTCGTGGAGGCGGTCGACTCCGGTCCCGCCCTGCTCGAGGCCCTCGTCGACCACCGCCCGGACGTGGCGGTGGTCGACGTGCGCCTGCCGCCGACGTTCACCGACGAGGGGCTGCGGGCGGCGATCGAGGCGCGCAAGCAGGTGCCCGGCCTGCCCGTCCTGGTGCTCTCGCAGTACGTCGAGCAGCTCTACGCGCGCGAACTGCTGTCCGACCGGGCCGGCGGTGTCGGCTACCTGCTCAAGGACCGCGTGTCGGACGTCAAGCAGTTCGTGGACGCCATCCGGCGGGTCGCGTCCGGCGGCACCGCGATGGACCCCGAGGTCATCTCCCAGTTGCTGACCCGCGGCGACCGCGACCGCCCGCTGACCACCCTCACCCCGCGCGAGCGGGAAGTGCTGGGGTTGATGGCCGAGGGCCGCTCCAACGCGGCGATCGCGGGCCGCCTGTTCGTCACGGAGAAAGCGGTCGGCAAACACATCGCCAACATCTTCGGCAAGCTGGGGCTGCCGTTGTCCGAAGACGACAACCGGCGGGTGCTCGCGGTGCTCGCCTATTTGGACCGGCTCTAGTCGTTATTTAGGCTAAGTAGCAAGTTGCTTTCCAACCGACGCCCGGGGGGCCGCACGTGGACACGACAGCCGCACTCGCCGAAGAACTGCTCGACCTCATGTCCCGCCTGTCCCCGCTGGGCGCGACGGTGTTCGGGCTGCCCGGTTACGACCACCTCCTCACCGACCACACCCCGGAGGCAGAGGAATCGGCCCGCGCGAAGGCCGTGGACATCGCCACCCGTGCCCGCGCGCTGCCCGACTCGGACGATCCGGTGACCCGCGCGGTGGTGGTCCAGCAGGCCGAGGCGACCGTCGACCTGATCGACGCGAAGGCCGTCGAGTACACGATCACCGACTCGTTCTTCGCGCCCGCCGGCGAGCTGCTCAACATCATGCCGATGACCGTGGTGAAGACGCCCGAGCAGGAGCAGGACTACCTCCGGCGGCTCGCGGCGATCCCGGCGTTCCTCCGGGTGGTCGCCGAACGCCAGGTGGCCGGCGCGGCTACCGGACGGACGCCCGTCGCGCACCTGCGGGACAACGCCGTGGCCTACCTGGACCGGTACCTGGCGGCGGAGGACGACACCTTCGCCCGGGTCTCCGGCAGCGACGCCTTCAACGCCGCGCGCGACGAGGTGATCGCGGCCGAGGTGCGGCCCGCGTTCGCGGCCTACCGGGACGTGATCGCGGGTCTGGAAGGCCGTCCGCTCGACCGCGTGGGCCTGTGCTGGCTGCCCGAGGGCGACGCGGTCTACGCGGGCCTGGCGCGGGTGCAGACCAGCACCCACCGCACCCCCAAGGAGCTGCACCAGACCGGCCTGGACCTGATGGCGGCCCTCGCGGAGGAGTACGCCGAGATCGGCGAGCGGGTGTTCGGGACGCGGGACGTGCCCACGATCTTCGAGCGCATGCGCACCGACCCCGGCCTGCGGTGGAACTCCGAGGAGGAGCTGATCTCGGCGGCCCGCGCGGCCGTGGTGCGCGCCGAGGAGGCCGCGCCGGCGTGGTTCGGGCGCATCCCGTCGAAGCGGTGCCTAGTCGAGCCCGTGCCCGCGGTGGACGCCCCCGGCGCGCCGACCGCCTACTACGCGCCGCCGGCGATGGACGGCACGCGTGAGGGCACCTACTACGCCAACACCCACCGGGTGGAGGAGCGGTTCCGGTACCAGGCCGAGGCGATCGCGTTCCACGAGGCCGTGCCGGGGCACCACTTCCAGATCGTGCTCGCGCAGGAGCTGACCGACCTGCCGATGCTGCGCCGGGTCGCCACGGTGACCGGGTACCTCGAGGGCTGGGGCCTGTACTGCGAGCGGCTGGCCGACGAGATGGGCCTGTACTCCGACGACGTGGCCCGGCTCGGGATGCTGGCGATGGACTCCATGCGCGCCGGGCGGCTGGTCGTGGACACCGGCCTGCACGCGCACGGGTGGAGCCGGGCGCAGGCGGTGGCCTACCTGACCGAGAACACGCCGCTGGCGCCCGTGGAGATCGAGTCGGAGGTGGACCGGTACATCGCGGCGCCGGGGCAGGCGCTGTCGTACATGGTGGGTCGGCTGGAGATCCAGCGCATCCGGGCGGCGGCCGAGCAGGCGCTGGGCGACCGCTTCGACATCCGGGCGTTCCACGACCTCGTGCTGGGCGGCGGACCGCTGCCGCTCGCGGTGCTGGACGAGGTCGTGCGCGACTGGGTGACGAGCCAGGCCTGATGGGCGGTGCCGCGTCGGCCGGGTGGGTGAACCCGCCCGGCCGAACGCGGGAAACCGAGCCTTCGACACAAAGCGCTCGATCACCCGGTGATCGGGTGACAACGAAGGTCGCAGCGGACGTGCCCCCGACGGGATTCGAACCCGTACTGTGACTCTTTTAAGGAGCCTGCCTCTACCGGTTGGGCTACGGGGGCAGCGGCGAGCCTAAGCGGTTACCGAGCGTTCGTGGGGCTGGTTCGTCAAAGGTCCCCGGAACGGCTCAATGCCAACCGCTATTGCGCTCATTCGGGTAATGGACCCAGTGCGCTCATCCCGAGTACAACTTCGTGATAAGCGTCACACCCGAGCGCTTGTTCGACGAGTTCATCCCGCAATGCTGCGGTGAAGCCGATACCAAATCCCATTGCGGTAGCCACCAAATACGCGGTTTGCGACAGGTGACCCACATCCATTTGAACCACCCGGTACGCGCGCGAAGTGTCATAGCGCCACCGCGTCCGTTCCAACACCGCGGTGTAGGCGAGGACGAGCGGGGCATCACCCACCCACCCCTGGTCGCCCGCCGCTTCCGCCATCTCGGCGGGTGACCACGCGACCCCGAGGGGTTCCAGCGCGTGCGCGGAACCGTCGTAGTGGTGCCACCCGTCCCCGAGGCCGTCGAGACCGCGCACGTGGGCGTAGATCTCCACGGGGTGCCGGCCGCCGCCGGACGGGCTGGTCTTGAACACCGTCCCGGTCCGCCCGATCCGCGACCGCACCGGCGACGGCGCCCCCAGCACCGCCAGCAGCTCACCCACCCGGTCCAACGGGACGCCACCCGGGCCGAACTCCCGGGACGTCCGCCGGGTCAGCAGGACGTCCATCAGCCCCCGCGCGCCCCACGACGGTTCCTCCGGCAGCCGGGGCAGCGGCACCACCGGACCGCCGACGCTGCGGAACGGCGCGGGCGCCGGGTCGCGGGTCAGCTTCTCGTCCAGCAGGGCGTCGTGCTCGTCCGAGCCCTGGTAGGGGGCGTCGCCCAGGGTCCGGCTGGCGAAGTGGAAGTGCCGCGCCGACGCGCCCCACGCCCGCCACCCGGACAGCATGCGGCGTTCGGCGTCGTGCTCCGGCGACCCCTCGACGACCAGCACGCCCGCCTCGACCAGCTCGTCCAGCACCTTGCGCAGCGCCGACCGGTCCGCCTCGCCGAGGGGCGCGAGCAGCTCGTCCACGTCGGTGAACTCGGTGAACTTGCGGCACAGCAGCTCGGCGGTCTCGCTGATCGCGAACTGCCGGTGGTGGAGGTAGTCGTCCCACACCACGGTGCCGTCCTGGTAGAACAGCGCCGCGTGCTCAGCGACCTTTACCCGCACCCATCAACTCCTTGAAACGCGCCGCCACCCACTCGTGCACGGCCTCGGACACCCGCTCGTCCTGCGCCCGGTGCTCGAACCAGCGCCAGTCGCAGTTGACGTTGACCTCCAGGAACACGTGGTCACCGCCGGAGACGAGGAGGTCGAAGGCGGCGACCTGCAAGCGCCAGTGCCGGGCTAAGGCCAGCAGCCGGTCCGACAGCCGCGCGGGCACGTCGACGGGCGTCACGCGGACCGCCTCGGGGTCCACCCACAGCTGGGCGGGGTCCAGCTTGTCCACCTGGAAGGCCAGGGTCCGCTCCCCGACGACGAACACGCGCAGCTCGGTCTCGGACGGGACGTACTCCTGCACGATGACCGGCGCGGACTCGGGGACGTCGCCGGAGCGGCTGGTCTCCAGCGGGCGCGGGAACAGGCCGTGCTGCATCCCCGGGCGGGGTTCGAGCAGGTGGCGGCCGGTGGTCTTGACGATGCACCGCCCGCCGCCGGGCCGGGTGCGGCCGGGTCGGGTGGTGACGGCGGTGCGCGGGATCCACAGGCCGAAGGAGGCCGCGTCGGACAGCTGGGTGAGCCGGTCCAGGTGGGCGGTGGCGCGGGCCGGGTTGACGTGCGCCCAGTCGCCGCGGGTGGACAGCCAGTTCGCGACCGCGCCCCACTGGTCCACGGCGTACGCGCCGGCCAGCGTGCCGGGTTCGACCTGGAGGGCGGAGAGCTCGAAGTGCCGGCGCCACACCAGCAGGGGCCGCAGCAGCCAGCGGTCCAGTTCCAGCAGGGGCGCGTCGGTGTAGACGGTGAGCGGCAGGTCGACGCAGCGGTCGGCGTCGATGCGGGCCAGGCGGATGCCGCGTTCGGCCAGGGCGATGGAGAGGGCGTTCATCTCCATGTCGGCGGCGCGGGCGAGGACCAGCACGCAGGGCACGGGGCTGCCGTCGCCCTCGTCGACCATGCCGAGGCGGTGCACCTGCTCCTGGAAGTCCAGGTTCTTGGCGGGTGACCGGAAGATGTAGTCCTGGCCCTGCAACAGCAGTGGGGTGGGCTTGGCGGGCCGGACGGCCTCGGGTGGGGGAACCAGATCGCTCCCCCACCCGGAAGCGGACATGACTCAGTCGTCTTTCTTGCTGCGAAAAACCTTTCCGGCGGTGGCGTACTCGGCGGCGTACTCCGCCAGCGCACGGTCCTCGATCTCACCGCGGCGAAGCTGTGCGGCCAGCTCCTCAAGCGACATCGCGGTCACCTCTCTCCCCACTGGCGCGTCACACTTTTGGTGGCGTGCCAGTCGTAGTCTCGGGTTCACGTTACGCAATGTCAAGGTGACGCGCTGCCTATTACTCCTATTGGGGGCTCAAGTTACGAAACTGAGCCAGACGGGTGCTTGCCCACCGCCACCAAACGGCGCAGTGGGCAACCACACTCAGCTCTTGGTGGCCCGGTCGAACTCGGCCTTCGGCTCGTGGATCTGCCCCAGCGCGACGACCTCGCGACCCGAGAACAACGCCTGCGTCCAGTCGACGAACACGCGGAACTTGCGGTTCACCGTAGGCATGAACATGACGTGGTAGCTGCGGTGCATGAACCAAGCCACAACACCCTTGAAACGCAGCCCGAACACGTCCGCAACACCCTTGTACAGGCCCAGGCCCGCGACGCTGCCGAGGTACTTGTGGAAGTAGTCCTTCGGCTTGCGGCCCCGCAGGGTGGCCACGATGTTCTTGGCCAGCAGCTTGGACTGCCGGATCGCGTGCTGCGCGTTGGGCACGCAGGTCGCGGTCGGGTCCTCCTCGGTGCGCGACAGGTCCGGCACGGCCGAGCAGTCGCCCGCCGCCCACACCCCGGGCAGGCCGACGACCTGCATGGCCGCCGTGCACTGCACCCGGCCGCGCGCGTCCAGCGGCAGGTCGGTGTTGCGCAGCATCGGGTTGGCCTTCATGCCGGCCGTCCAGATGATGGTGTCCGAGTCGAACTCGGTGCCGTCGTCGAGGACGACGTGACCGTCCTCCATCGACTTCACGCGGGTGTCGAGGTAGCACTTGATGCCGCGCTTCTCCAGCTGCTGCACCGTGTACACGCCGAGCTTGGCGCTCACCTCGGGCATGATCCGGCTGGTCGCCTCGACCAGCACCCAGTGCATGTCGTCCTGGCGCAGGCCCTCGTAGTAGCGCAGCGCGTAGCGGGCCATGTCCTCCAGCTCCGCCAGCGTCTCGATGCCCGCGAAGCCGCCGCCGATGACGACGAAGCTCAGCAGCCGCTTGCGCAGCTCCGGGTCGTTGGTGCTGGCGGCCTGGTCCAGGCGCGACAGCACGTGGTTGCGCAGGTAGATCGCCTCGCCGATGGTCTTCATGCCGATGCCGACCTCGGGCAGGCCGGGGATCGGCAGGGTCCGCGAGATCGCGCCCAGGGCCGACACCAGCACGTCGTACTCGTACTCCTCGACGTGGCCGTCGGCGAGCTCGACGGTGACCGCCTTGCGGGCGTGCTCGATCCGGGTGGCGCGGCCGGTGACGACGTGGCAGCGCTTGAGCACCTTGCGCAGGGGCACGACGACGTGGCGCGGCTCGATGGAGCCCGCCGCCGCCTCGGGCAGGAACGGCTGGTAGGTCATGTGGGGCTGTGGGTCGATGACCGTGACCGACGCCTCACCGGAACGCAGCTTCTTCTGCAATCCCAGCGCGGTGTACATGCCGACGTACCCACCGCCGACAATCACGATCCGTGTGGGTTGCGACTTCACAGCAGCCATACGCCTATGGTCGCACCGGAGGGTCGTTTCCGACGGGTCGTCAGGCCCCGTTGTGACCACAGTCGCCGGGTGATGAGCGACACTCAGCGCGCTGACCAGCGGCAGTGCGCCACCCGGGGGTGAACGTGCTGAGAGGAACGATCCAGAAGCTCAGCTCCGGCTGAGTGATCGAGACGCTTCTCTCAGCTCCGCCGGCGCAGCAGGACGACCGCGCCGATCACCAGACCGGCTGCACACGCCAGGCCGATCACCTCGACGACGGCGTCCGTCCGGCCGCCCGGCAACAGGAGCAGGAGACCCGCCGAAACGAGTACACCGGCCTGCACCGCCGCGTACCTCAGGGCGGCCGGACGCAGGGCGGACGGGTGAATTCGACTCCGGGTCGGCACAAGCGCTGCGTAAGCGCACAGCAGGTGCAGCAAATGGACCAGCGCGACCAGCACGAGCACCGCCGGCCGCACCGGCTCGCCCCCGAGCACCACCAACGCGACCGGTGGATAGGCGACGAGGAGCGCGGCGGCGGCCGAAGCGGGAATGGCGGCGGCCACCGCGGTCAGACCGACGTACAACACCAATGGAGTAACCATCACTCCTTCGGCGTAAAGAACGCCGGCGGTCGCCAAGCCGACCACTCCGATGGCCGCGCGGAACACCCATCCGGGCCACCCGCGCCGCAATTCGACCGTCGTCATCTGCGCACTCCCGGCCGGGCGGCTTCGCGCAGGACCGCCGAGATCGTCGCCGCCCGCGCGTCCCACGTCACCACGGCCACCCCGTGCCGTCGCATGGCCTCCAAACGCACCTCGTGCTCCAACCTCAGCACGTGGAGGGCGGCAGCGCCCCACGGCGTGTCCCGGTCCGGCAGCAGGTCTTCAGGCAGCACGTCCACCGCGAGCACCACGTGACCCCGGCGTGCGGCGTGCACGGACAGCTCGACCGCGTCGGCGTCCAGGAACGGCGACAACACCACCACCAGCGCCCCGTGCGGCAACTGCTCCCGCCGCAGCACCGGCTTCTGCGCCCACCCCGCCGACCGCGCGCACACCACGAGCTGGTTGCGCAGCCGCAGCAACTGCCGCCGGCCCGCGCCCGGCCGCACGGACAGCTGCGGCCGGCCCAGGTCCACCAGCCCGACCCGGTCGCCCTGCCGCAGGTACCCGGCCGCCAGCGACGCCGCCGCCCGCACCGAGAGGTCCAGGCTGCCGCCGGGCCGCATGGTCCGCGCACCGCCCGAGTCCCAGCCCGCCCACGTGGCGCCCGGGTTCCCACCCGCCCACGCGGTCCGCGCCGCGAGGTCCAGGCCTCGGCCCGCCCGCGCGCCCCGCGCCTTCCCGCCGGGGGTCGCCACCGACCACGAGCCGACGTCCCGGTCGACGTCGAAGCGGGTGTCCAGGGCGAGCACGACGTCCGCGTCCGCCTCGGCGTGGTGCTCGCGGACGTGCAAGGCGCCCGCCCGCAGCGACACCCGCCAGTCCACGCGCCGCAGCCGGTCGCCCGGCTGGAACGCCCGGATGTCGCGCAGCTCCACCGAATCGCCCGGCCGCCGCGCCCGGTGCGCGCCCACCAGGCCGCGTGCCCGCGCGGGCAGCAGCCCGGCCGGGAGCTGGTGCACCGGCGGCAGGATCACCCGACCGCGTTCGGTGCCGGTCACCGGACCGAACACCAGCAGCCCGTCGGGACCCGCCACGAGGTGGTCGGGCCGCAGGTCCACGCCCTCGCCCCAGGCGTCGCGGCGCAGCACCACCTCCACCGCGCGCGTCGACGCGGGCAGCAGGTGCACCGGGCCGAGGCCGGGCCGGTCCACCGGCAGCCGGATCGCCACCACCTCGGCCCCGCTGCCCGCGTCCAGCTCGACCGCGGACTTCGCCGCGCCGACCTCGCCGGTGCGCGGCAGCCCGCGCACGGTCACCACGGGTTTCCCGCCGACCTTCGCCACCAGCGCGACCAGGGTCGAGATCAGCAGCGGCGCGCCGAACAGCACCAGCTCGACCCGGTGCAGCAGCCCGCCGACCACGACCAGCCCGACCCCGAGGGCCGCGCCGCGCACCAGGGCGTCCGTGGGGTGCCAGTGCGAGCCGCGCCCGCCGGTCAGGGCCTGCTTGATGCGCTCGCCGCGGGTCATGACCGGCTGCTGACCGGCCCGGGGACGCGGCCGAGCAGCTCGGTGACGACGTCCACGCCGGCCACCCCGGAGGTCCACGTCTCCGGCCGCAGCGTGAGCCGGTGCGCCAGCGCCGGGACCGCGCACTCCTTGACGTCCTCGGGCAGCACGAAGTCCCGCCCGTCCAGCACCGCCAGCGCCCGCCCGACCAGCACCAGGGCCTGCGCGCCGCGCGGCGACGCCCCGACCTCCACGGCCGGGTGCGCGCGGGTCGAGGCGGCGAGGTCCACGCAGTAGCGCAGGACGTCCTCGTCCACGGCGACCTGCTCGACGCCCCGCTGGAGCTCGAGGAGCCGGTCGGTGTCCAGGACGGGCTCGACCTCGGTCTCCTCGCGCTGCCGGGCCAGGCGGCGGCGCAGCACCTCGACCTCCTCCTCCGGCGGCGGGTAGCCGATGTCCAGGCGGAGCAGGAACCGGTCCAGCTGCGCTTCGGGCAGCGGGTAGGTGCCCTCGTACTCGACGGGGTTCGCGGTGGCCAGCACGTGGAAGGGGCGGGGCAGCGGGAAGGTGCGGCCCTCGACCGTGACCTGGCGCTCCTGCATGGCCTCCAGCAGCGCGGACTGGGTCTTGGGCGGGGTGCGGTTGATCTCGTCGGCCAGCAGCAGGCCGGTGAACACGGGGCCGGCGCGGAAGTGGAAGTCCCGGTCGCCCGGGTCGTAGAGGAAGGAGCCGGTGACGTCGGCGGGCAGCAGGTCCGGCGTGCACTGGAGGCGCTTGAAGTCCAGCCGCAGGGCCTGCGCGAGCGACCGCGCCATCAGCGTCTTGCCCAGGCCGGGCACGTCCTCCAGCAGCACGTGGCCGCCGGCGAGGATCGCCGCCATCGCCAGCCGCAGCGACCGCTGCCGGCCGACGACGACGGTGCCGACGGCGTCGAGGACCGACTTGGCCTCGATGCCGATGCGGGTCGCGGAGGTCACGGGCGCGGAGGTCACAGGCGCTCCAACAGCTCGGCGAGCCTCGTGGGCTCGGGGAGGGTCGCCGCCGGGTCGGTGACCAGGCGGTGCAACTCGGGGCCGAGGGCCGCGGCGGCGCGCGGGTCGGCGAGGTCGGGGATGTCGTGCCGCTGCCGCAGCCGGGCCTCGACCAGGCGGCGCAGGCGGGGCTGGACGCGCAGGGTGAACCGGTCGTGGTCGATCGCGGCTTCGGCGAAGCGGCTCGCCAGGGTGCTGGCGTGCGAGGTGGTCGCCGCGGACGGGCCGGCGGGCGGCGGCGCCCACACGACGTCCGTGGCCCGAGGCAGGCGGACGACCAGGACGCCGAGCGCGACGACGGGAACGGCGACGAGCACGGCCCAGTGCAGCGGGGCGCCGACGCGGGTGAGCGTGAACGCCGTCGCCACCCCGGCCACGGCCCCGATCGCGACGGCCGCACCCATGCCCAGCAGTGGCCGCATGGGTTCGCTCACGTCCGGCTCCCCTCCAGGTCGCGCACGATGTGCTCCAGGGCGTCGCGCGCGGTGCGGGCGTCGTCCTCGGTCACCTCGGCCGTCCCGAACCGCGCCCGCTGGTAGGCCTTCCGCAGCGCGCCGGTCGCCGTCTCGTCCACGGCGTGCCGGGCCAGCAGCGCGCCGGTGAACTCGGTCGGCGTCTGGTGCGGCAACCGCGCCGCCCCGCTGTCCGCCGCCGCCTCCTCCAACCACAGCCAGGCGGCCACGACGGCGTCCCGCGGCGGACCCCCGGTGCGCCGGTCCATCTCGTCCAACGCCCGCCGTGCACCCTGCACCAACAACTCCGGCGCCCGGCTGTCGGCGCCGTCCATGACGTCGACGACCTTCCCCACCGACGCGGCTCTCCGCCGCCGCCACCGCGGCAACCCCAGCGAGAGCAGCAGCACGAGAAGGCCGATCATCACGATCCCGATCACCACGACGGCCAGCACCACCAGCGACCCGCCCACCACCGAGCCGCGCTCGGCGTCCTCGGTTTCGTCCACCAGCGTCTTGGTGACGACCGGCGCGGCCTCCGGCGTCGAACTGCCCGCGTCGTACGGCACCGGCGACGTGCCCCGCGCCGCCAGCGCGACGACGACCAGCGCCAGTCCCACCAGGAGCGCGAGAACGAGCCGTGGCCTCATGGCAAGAGGATGCCTGCCGAAGTGCGCGAACGCCCGCCTTTTGCCACAACGCAGGCGAACAGCACCGCTATGACGCGCCATCGTCGCTCGGCCGCCGAGCGGCACCCGCTCCGACGAGCAGGCCCAGCAACGTGATCGGGTCGGTCCAGCCCCGCTCGGGGCCTTCGTGGAGGACGAGGACGAGACCGAGCACGGCGACCGAGGAGGTCAGCGAGCCAACGACATCGACCACCGCCGGCGCGGGTCCTCGATGGTCGCGTCCGCGGGTGACGACAGGTTCGTGCTCACGGGTTCCCTTTCGAGCGGGCTAGCGGCGGCGGCGTAGTGGGTCGTGACCAGGTCGAACCGCGTGTCCGGAGCCCAGGCGCCCAGGTCCGCCTCGACCCACCGCAAGCGCTCGGACACGCCGTTCGCCGTCGCGCGCTCGGCGGCGCGGGCGAGTGCCTCGGACGAGATGTCGGCCGCGGTCACCTGCCAGCCGCGCGAGGCCAGCCAGATCGCCTCGGCCCCGGTGCCGCAGCCGGCGTCCAGCGCCGTGCCCGGCGCGAGTCCCCCGGCCTCGGCGACGAGGTGCGGGTTCGGCGGGTGCTCGCCCGTGGAGCCCTGCCAGTGCTGCTCCCAGTACCGCTTGTCGAACGTCATGGGGCGATCGTGCGGAGCCAGGGCAGAATCGGCAAACCCTGTTGCCGAATGGCAAAATGGCCGCATGGACGACGCGGCGGAACGTGCACTCGACGCACTCGGGCCGAGGCTCAAGCGGCTGCGGCAGGGACGGGACCTCACCCTGGCCGATCTCGCCGACGAGACGGGCATCTCCGTCAGCACGCTGTCCCGGCTCGAGGCCGGGCTGCGGCGGCCCACGCTCGAGCAGCTCCTGCCGCTCGCCCGCGCCTACGGGGTGACCCTCGACGAGCTGGTGGACGCGCCGCCGACCGGCAACCCGAGGATCACCCTGCGCCCGATCGCGTGCGGCGACGGCTCGGTCATCCTGCCGCTGACCCGCCGGCCCGGGGGCGTCCAGGCCTACAAGTTCGTCCTGCCCCGAGGGGACGACTCCGCCCTGCCGGACCTGCGCACCCACGAGGGCCACGACTGGGTCTACGTCCTCAACGGCACGCTGCGCCTGGTCCTGGGCGAGCACGACCTCCGCCTCGAACCCGGGGAGGCCGCCGAGTTCGACACCCGCACCCCGCACTGGTTCGGCGCCACCAGCGCCGGTCCGGTCGAGTTCCTCAGCCTGGTCGGGCGGCAGGGCGAGCGCGCGCACGTCCGCGCGATCTCCAAGGCCACCTGACGGTCAGAGCCCGGCGGCTCGGGCGGCTCGGCTCAGCACGTCCTCCAGCATGGCCGGGGTCAGCCTGCCGGTGAACGTGTTGTGCGGGCTCACGTGGTAGCTGCCGAACAGGTGCAGCGGCGGGCCGTCGTCCTGGGCGGCCAGGGTGTGGGAGACGCCGTGGCCGAAGACCGGGCGTGGGCGGGGGACCTGCCAGCACGACGCCAGGACCGGCAGCAGCGCCTGCCAACCGAAGCCGCCGAGCACCACCACCGCGCGCAGGGTCGGGCGGAGCAGTTCCAGTTCGGAGATCAGCCACGGCCGGCAGTTGTCGCGTTCCTCGGCGGTCGGCTTGTTCTCCGGCGGCGCGCACTTCACCGGGGCCGTGATGCGGGTGCCGTACAGCTCCAGGCCGTCGCCGCGCCGCACGGACGTCGGCTGGGACGCCAAGCCCACCGCGTGCAGGGCCGCGTACAGGAAGTCGCCGGACGGGTCGCCGGTGAACATCCGGCCGGTGCGGTTGCCGCCGTGGGCGGCCGGGGCGAGGCCCACCAAGGCCAGCCGGGCGTCCGCGGGGCCGAACCCGGGCACCGGGCGCGCCCAGTACTCCTCGTCGGCGAACGCGGCCCGCTTGACCCGCGCCACCTCCTCGCGCCACGCCACCAACCGGGGGCACGCCCGGCACGTGACCACCCGGCGGTCCAGCTCGGAAAGGCTGCGCATCGGACCGTGCCCCAACCGTAGAGTTCGACCATGACCGACAAGGACACCGAGGACGGCAAGCCCCCGGTGACGGGGAACGGCGACGCGGGGAAGGACACCCCGGCCGACGACCTCGTCACCACCCAGCACAGCACCACCGTCAAGCGGCGCAAGTTGAACTACACCGCGACAACCGGTCGGGTGGTGCTGCGGCAGGAAGTGCACACCGACGGCAAGTTCGACGGCCACCTCGCCAAGGCCGAGGTGTTCCTCACCGCGTACACGCTCGACGGCGCGGACCCGGCCAAGCGGCCCGTGACGTTCGCGTTCAACGGCGGCCCCGGCTCCTCCAGCGTGTGGCTGCACCTGGGCCTGCTCGGCCCGCGCCGGGTGGTCTCCGGTGACGTGGGCGAGCTCGTGCCCCCGCCCTACGAGCTGGTCGACAACCCGGAAACCCTGCTCGCGCACAGCGACCTGGTGTTCATCGACCCGGTGTCCACGGGCTACTCCCGCGCGGTCAAGGGCGAGAAGCCGGGCGAGTTCCACGGGTTCCAGGGGGACGTCGAGTCGGTCGGCGAGGTGATCCGCCTGTGGACCTCCCGCCACGGCCGCTGGCTGTCCCCGAAGTTCCTGGCCGGCGAGTCGTACGGCACGACCCGGGCGGCGGCGCTCGCGGAGCACCTCCAGACCCGCTACGGCCTGTACCTCAACGGCATCATGCTCATCTCGTCCGTGCTGGACTTCGCCACGCTGGACTTCAGCGAGGGCAACGACCTGCCCCACACGCTGTTCCTGCCGACCTACGCGGCCATCGCCCACTACCACGGCCTGCACGGCGACCGCCCGCTCGACGAGGTCCTGGCTGAGGCGGAGGACTTCGCCTCCCGCGACTACCCGTGGGCACTGGCCCGCGGCCACCGCCTCACCGACGAGGAACGCGCCGCCGCGGTGGCCAAGCTGGCCTCCCTCACCGGTCTGTCCGAGGACTACGTGGACCGGGTGGACCTGCGCCTGGAGCACGTCCGGTTCTTCACCGAACTGCTGCGCTCGCAACGCCGGATCGTGGGCCGCCTGGACTCCCGCTTCTCCGGCCCCGACTCGGACTACGGCCGCGAACAGTTCAGCGAGGACCCGTCCTACTCGGCGATCCTCGGCCCGTACACGGCCGCCCTGAACCACTACCTGCGCGCCGAACTGAACTACGAGAACGACCTGCCGTACGAGATCATCTCGCGGACCGTGCACCCGTGGTCGTTCAAGGAGTTCGAGGCCCGGCACGTGACGGTGGCGGACAAGCTGGCGTCGGCCATGCGCGCCAACCCGGACCTGAAGGTCCACATCGCCTACGGCCACTACGACGGCGCAACGCCCTACTACGCCGCCGAACACGTCGTGGCGCACCTGAAGGTGCCGAAGGAACTCCTGGACAACATCGAGCACGCCTACTACCCGGCGGGCCACATGATGTACGTGCATGAGCCGAGCCGAGTGCAGCAGTCGAAGGACCTGGCCAAGTTCGTGCAAGGGGCTTCCAACCGCTGACGGTATGGGGCACCGCGCAGGCCCCCGGTGAGCGATCGCCGGGGGCCTGTCGCTTTTCTACGGCACCACCGAGCGTTCCTCGGCGAAGTGGCAGGCGCTCGGGTGTCCGCCCCGGTCGATCAACGCCGGTTCCTCGGTGGCGCAGACGTCCTGGGCCTTCCAGCACCGCGTCCGGAACCGGCACCCCGAGGGCGGGTCGATCGGCGAGGGCACGTCGCCGGTCAGCCGGATGACGTCCCGCCGCCCCCTCAGCGCCGGGTCCGCCACCGGCACCGCCGACAGCAACGCCTGCGTGTACGGGTGGGTGGGGTGGTTGTAGATCTCGTCCTCGGTCCCCGTCTCCACGATCTTCCCCAGGTACATCACCGCCACCCGGTCCGACAGGTGCCGCACCACGGACAGGTCGTGGGCGATGAACACGTACGCCAGGCCGAACTCGGATTGCAGCTGCGCCAACAGGTTCATCACCTGCGCCTGGATGGAGACGTCCAGCGCGGACACCGGCTCGTCGCACACGATCACCCTGGGCCGCAACGCCAACGCGCGGGCGATCCCGATGCGCTGCCGCTGCCCGCCGGAGAACTGGTGCGGGTACCGGTTGATGTGCTCGGGGTTCAGGCCCACCACGTCCAGCAGCTCCCGCACCCGCCCCGCCCACGACCCCTTCGGCGCGACCTCCGGGTGGATCTCGAACGGCTCCCCGACGATGTCGCCGACGGTCATGCGGGGGTTCAACGACGTGTACGGGTCTTGCAGCACGATCTGCATGTCCCTGCGCAGGCGCTTCAAAGCGTTGCCCCGCAAGGAGAACATGGGCTGCCCGGCGAAGAACGCCTCCCCCGACGTCGGCGGTTCCAGGAGCATCAGCACCTGGGCCAGGGTCGACTTGCCGCACCCGGACTCGCCGACCACCCCGAGCGTCTCGCCCTCCCCCAGCGTGAACGACACCCCGTCCACCGCGCGCACGTGGCCGATGGTCTGCTTGAACAGCACACCGCGCTTCACCGGGAAGTGCTTGACCAGGTCCCGAACCTCCAGCAGGTCAGCCACGGACGACCTCCTCCGCGAAGTGGCACGCACTGGTCCGCCCCAACCCCAACCGCGCCTGACCGGGCACTTCGGCCTGGCACACGTCCTCGGCACGCGGGCAGCGCGGGTGGAACGGGCAGCCCGGCGGGATGCGCAGCAGGCTCGGCGGCAGGCCCCTGATGGTCTCCAACGCCGTGCCCTTGGCGTCGATCCTGGGCAGCGACCGCATCAGGGCCGCCGTGTACGGGTGCCCGGGATTGCGGAACAACGACAGGGCGTCGGCCTGCTCGACGATCCGGCCCGCGTACATGACGACGATCCGGTCCGCGACCTCCGCCACCACGCCCAGGTCGTGCGTGATCAGGACCAACCCCATGTGCCGTTCGCGCTGGATCTCCGCCAGCAGGTCCATGATCTGGGCCTGCACGGTGACGTCCAGCGCGGTCGTGGGCTCGTCCGCGATGAGCACCTCCGGGTCCAGGGCCAGCGACATCGCGATCATCGCCCGCTGCCGCATACCGCCGGAGAACTGGTGCGGGTACTCCCGCACGCGTTGCCGCGCATGGGGAATCCGCACCAGGTCCAGCAGCTCGATCGCACGCGCACGGGCGTCGGCGCGGCTCATGCCCCGCCTCAGCCGCAGTTGCTCCTCGATCTGGAAACCCACCGTGAACACCGGGTTCAACGCGGACAGGGCGTCCTGGAAGATCATCGCGATGCCCTCGGCCCGCACTTCCCGCCGCCGGTCGTCCGTGGCCGCGAGCAGGTCCTCGCCGTGGAACCGGACCGCGCCCCGCGTCACGAAAGCCGGTGGCGTGTCGAGGATGCCCATCACCGCCTGCGCGGTCACGGACTTGCCCGACCCCGATTCCCCCAGCACCGCAAGGGTTTCCCCGGCGTCCACGTGGTAGCCGACGCCGTTGAGGACCCGCGCCACGCCGTCCCGCGTGCGGAACTCGACGTGCAGGTCCTCGACCTCCAGCAAAGCCGTCACGACACCGCCTCCTAGCGCAGCTTCGGGTCGAGGGCTTCGCGCACGGCGTCGCCCAGCATCACGAACGCGAGCACGGTCGCGGTCAGGAACCCGGCCGGGAACAGCAGGGCGTGCGGCGCGACGCGCAGGTAGTCCTTGGCGCTGTTGATCATCACGCCCCACGACACGACCGGCTGCCGCAGCCCGATGCCCAGGTAGGACAGCGTCGCCTCGGCCCCGATGAACGCGCCCAGCGCGATCGTCGAGTACACCAGCACCGGCGCGACGCAGTTGGGCAGCATGTGCTTGGCGATGATCCGCCCCGGCTGCGCGCCCAGCGCCCGCGCCGCCTTGACGTAGTCCTGCTGCTTGGCCGCGATCGCCGTGGACCGCATGATCCGCATCGCCACCGGCCACGACAGCACCGCGATGGACAGCACCACCTGCGCCACGATCCGCACCGGACCGGCGTCCCCGCCCGCGTTCAGCGTGGTCAGGATGACGATCGCGCCCAGCACGAACGGCACGCCCACGAAGATGTCCGCCACCCGCGACACCACCGCGTCCAGCCACCCGCCGTAGAACCCGGCCAGGATGCCGATCGTGGCGCCCGTCAGGACCACGCCGATCGTGGCCAGCACGCCGACCACGATCGACGCGCGGGCGCCGTGGATGACCCGCGTGTAGATGTCGTAGCCCTGGTTGTCGTACCCGAACCAGGCCTCCGCCGACGGCGGCTGCCGGCTGCGCGACAGCTGCGCCAGCCCGGGGTCGCCGGAGGTGAACAGGGACGGCGCCGCCGCCATCAGCACCACCAGCAGGATCATCGACACCGACACCCAGAACAGCGGCCTGCGCCGCAACTCGTGCCAGGCGTCGCCGAACAACCCGCGCGGCCGGTCCCGGTCCGTCGCGAGCACCGCCATCTGGTCAGTCATAACGGATCCTCGGGTCCAGCACCGCGTACAGGAGGTCGACCAGCAGGGTCATCAGCAGGTACACCAGGACCAGCACGGTCACCACGCCGGTCACCATCGCGCCGTCCTTGGTCAGGATCGAGCGGAACACCAGCCCGCCCACGCCGGGCACGTTGAAGATGCCCTCGGTGACGATCGCGCCGCCCAGGAACGCGCCGAGGTCGGTGCCCAGGAACGTGATCACCGGGATCAGCGAGTTGCGCAGCATGTGCACGCCCACCACCCGCTTCTGCGGCAACCCCTTGGCCAGCGCGGTCCGCACGTAGTCCGCGCGCTTGTTCTCGGCGATGCCCGCGCGGGACAGCCTGGCCACGTACGCCATCGACAGCGAGGCCAGCACGAAGCCGGGCACGATCAGGTTGCCGATCGTGGGCGAGGTGACCGTGGGCGAGATCAGCCCGAGCTGGAGGCCGAACACCAGCTGCACCACGTACCCGGTGACGAACACCGGGATGGAGATCAGGAACAGCGTGGACACCAGGACCAGGCTGTCCAGGAACCCCCGGTTCCGCAGGCCGCTCACCACACCGGCGGTGATGCCGATGACGGCCTCGATGAGCAACGCGACCAGCGCCAGCTTGAGCGTGACGGGGAAGGTGGCGGCGATCCGCTCGCCGACGCTCAGGCCCGCGGAGGTGAGCCCGAAGTCGCCTCGCAGCAGGTTGCCCAGGTACTTGCCGTACTGGACGACCAGCGGGTCGTCGAGGTTGAACTTGTCGCGCATGGCGGAGACGTAGGCCTCCGGGCAGTCCCGTTCACCGCACTTGCCTTCGAACGGATCACCGGGGACGGCCCAGACGAGTGCGTAGATCAGGAAGGTCGTCCCGATGAACACCGGGATCATCTGAAGAAGTCGACGCAACACATAACGGCCCATGTGCGGCCCTCTTTCAGGCGGCGGAAGGGCCGGCCCGTGCTTACCCGGACCGGCCCTGCTCGCGGAACGTCAGCCGACGACTTCCACGCTGTCCAGGTCGAGCTTGCGGAACGGGTGCAGGTTGGCCACCTTGAGCCGGTCGGACTTGCCGGCGATGGTGTTCTGCGTCCACAACGGGATGACCGGCATGTCCGGGGCCATCATCTTCTCGGCCTCCAGGTACAGCTTGATCGCCTGCTCCTCGCTGGGCGCCTTGTCGGCCTCCGCCAGCTTCGCATCGAACGCCGGGTTGGAGTACAGGCCGTCGTTGGACGAGGAACCGGTGCGGTACAACGGGGTCAGCCAGTTCTCGATCGACGGGTAGTCCGCGATCCAGCCCGCCCGGTACATGCCGGTCATCTCGTGCGCGTTCACCTTCTGCCGGAACTCGCCGAAGCTGGTGGACGGCACGAACCGGGCTTCCACGCCGAGCGTGTTCTTGATGCTGTTCGCGACCGCCTCGGCCCACTCCTGGTGCCCGCCGTCGGTGTTGGACAGCAGCACGATCTCGCCGGTGTAGCCGGACTTCGCGAAGGACTCCTTGGCCTTCTGCGGGTTGAACGTGCAGTACTCGCCGCACTGGCCCTTCTGGTAGCCCTTCATCAGCGGGTGCACCCAGCCGTCGGCGGGTTTGCGCGTGCCCTCGAAGATCCGCTGGGTGATCTCCTCGCGGTTGATCGCCATCGAGATCGCGCGGCGCAGGTCGACGTTGTCGTAGGGCTCGAGGTAGAAGGGGAACGCGATCGTCTGCATGTTCAGCGTCTCGCGCTGCACCACCCGGTCGCCGAGGTCGGTCTCGTACTTCTGGCCCGCGAGCGCGTTGGGCGGGAGTTCCTCCATGAAGTCGAGGTTGTTCGCCACGAGGTCCGCGTAGGCCGATTCACGGCTCTGGTAGACCTTCAGCGTCAAGTCCTTGAACTTCGGCTTGTCCACGCCCTTGTAGTCGTCGAAGCGGGTCAGCTTGATGTCCGTGCCGACGTTGCGGGAGGCGAACTTGAACGGGCCGTTGCCGATCGGCGCGGCCTCGAAAGCCTTCTGGTCCTTGAAGAACGCCTCCGGCAGCGGCGCGAAGACCTCGTAGCCGATGGTCACCGGGAACACCGAGAACGCTTCGGACAGCGTGATGGTGAACGTGTGCTCGTCGACGACCTTGAGGCCGGAGAGCTTGTCGGTGGCCGGTTTCGGCGCTTCCTGCGGGCCGTCCGGTCCGTCGGGGTCCTTGGGGTGGACGGTCTCGTAGCCCTCGATCTGGGAGAAGAAGCTGGCGCCCTGCGTGGCATTCGGGCCGTAGGCGGTCCAGTTCCAGGCGTCGACGAAGCTCTTGGCGGTGACCGGGGAGCCGTCGTGGAACGTCCACCCCTTCTTGATGGTCACGGTGAACAGCTTGGAGTCCTTGGTGTCGATCTTCTCGGCCATCGCGTTGACCGGCTGCGCGTCCTCGGCGCGGTACTCCACCAGGCCCGTGAACAACGCGTCGATGACCCGGCTGCCGCCCGCCTCGGTGGTGTTGCCGGGCACGAGCGGGTTCTCGGGATCGGTGTTGAAGATGGTGATGCCGGCGTCGGTGTTCGTGCCCGTCTGGGTCTGCGCGGCCCCGCAGCCCGCGGCGACGAGCACCGTCGCCAGGGCTAAGGGGACCAAAGGTGCACGTGACATGCGTCCTCCCACCTGTTCGGGGGTAACCGAGCAGAGTCGACCGCTTCCACAGCGTGTGGGAGGACGCTATTAGGCCTGTGGTGCGGGCCACATGGGTGAAGTGATCACAACCTAGTTACGAACAATCCCAATTGACGCAAGGATGAGGTATGAAGATCGGCTCGCCCGCGCAGCCCACGCCACCTGGACTGGACCATTCGTGCACCGCACCCGGCCGGGACTCTGCCACCGCGCGCGAGGCGCGCACCGACCTCGCGGAAGCCTGGGAGGAGTCCGCCGACCTGCTGTTGGCGCGCGAAGCCGAAGCGGTCCTGGCCGAAGGAGGTCCGACCGTGACGATGGCCGAACTGGCGGCCGGCCCCTTCGCCGACGACGCTGACGGCCAGGGGTGAGGTCCGCAGGTCAGGTCAGCGAGAAGGCGATGCCATCCAGGATGTCGTGCTCGCTGGCCACCAGTTCCGTGATCCCCTGCGCCGCCAAGTGTTCCGCGATCGTCCGCACCACCAGCGCGCCACCGTTGATCACGTCCACCCGCCCGGGGTGCATCGGCCCCAGCGCCGCCCGCTCGTCGTGGGTCATGGTCAACAACCGGGCGGTGACCTCGCGGATCTGGTCAATGGACAGCCGGGCCAGGTGGATCTGCTCCGAGTCGTAGACCGGCAGCTCCTTGGCCAGGGCCACCAGGGTGGTCACGGTGCCGGCCACGCCGATCCACGAGTTGGCCTTCGCCGTGGGCACCGCCTCGAACGCCTCGGCCAGCACCTCCGACGCGACCGCGACCGCCCGCTCGACCTGGGCGGCCGTGGGCGGGTCGTCGGGGAGGCAGCGTTCGGTCAGGCGGACGCAGCCGATGTCGACCGAGCGCGCGGCCTCCACCTCGCCCGCCACGCCGTCCCACGAGCCCAGCACCAGCTCCGTGGACCCGCCGCCGACGTCGGCCACCAGGAACGGCCCGTCCGCCGGGTCCAGGTCCGCCACGGCGCCGGTGAACGATAGCGCGGCCTCCTCGTCGCCGGTGATGACCTCGGCCTCGACGCCGAGCACCTCGCGGGTCATGCCGAAGAACTCGTCGCGGTTGGCCGCGTCGCGGGTCGCGGAGGTCGCCACCATCCGGACGCGTTCGGTGCCCTTGCGGCGCAGGATGGCGGTGTAGTCGACCAGGGCGGCGCGCGTGCGGGCGAGGGCTTCGGGGTTGAGGACACCGGTCGCGTCCACGCCGGCGCCGAGCCGGACCACGCGCATCTCGCGGTGCACGTCCCGCAGCCACCGCGACCCGTCGTCCGCCGCGGTCACGTCCGCCACCAGCAGGCGGATCGAGTTCGTCCCGCAGTCGATCGCGGCCACCCGCGCCATGCCGTCGCCTCCCGGAAGTCGACACCGTCCGAGCGGAAACCTACGCGGCCACGGCGGGGAGGGGTCAGGCGGGCTTCATGCTCGACGTGGTCGTGGCGGACGCCGAGTCCGCGGAGGAGGACGTGGTGTCCTCGGAGCGGGTGGTGGTCCCGGCGTCGGTCGTGCCGGCCGGGCTGGTCTGCTCCACCGACGACGCGCTGGTCTGCGGCGCGGTCGACTGCTCCGACGTGCTCGCCGGCGTGGAGGCCTCGGTGGTGGTGGTCGGGGTCGTCGACGGCGTGGTGGTCGTCGGCGTCGTGGTCGTCGTGCAGCCCGGCGCCGGCGGGGTGGTGGTGGTCGGCGTCGTGGTGCTGGGCGTGGTGGTCGGCGTCGTCGTGGTCGGGCAGGACGGCGTCGGCTCCAGCGTGATCGTCGTCGGCGAGGTGCTCGGCGACGTGGTCGTCGTCGGGTTCGAGGTCGACGACGACGGCGGGTTGGTGGTGCCCGGCTGGCCCGGCGTCCCCGGCTGACCCGGGGTGCCCGGCTGCGGGCTGCCGGGGCTGGTGACCGGGGCGTAGTCGTCGTCCGAGCCGATCAGACCGGGCAGCGGCGTGACGCCGTGGGCGTACGCGTCGGCCCAGTACAGGACCGTCCGCACGTACTCCTCGGAGTGGTTGTAGCGGAACACCGCCCGCGCCCGCTGCTGCGGGTCCTCCAGGTTCGCGCCGCCCGCGCACAGGTAGTTGCCCGCGCCCACGGTGGCGTCGAAGACGTTGTTCGGGTTGGTCTCGCCGTCGCCGTTGCCGTCCGCGGCGTACCCGGCCCACGTGGACGGGATGAACTGCATCGGGCCCACCGCCCGGTCCCACGTGCCGTCGCCGTCGTACCGGCCGCCGTCGGTGTCGCGGATGGCCGCCATGCCCGGACCGCCGTTGAGCACCGGGCCCAGGATCGGGTGCACGGTGGTGCCGGCGGCGTCCACGCGCCCGCCGCGGGCGTGGCCGGACTCGATCCGCCCGATGCCCGCCAGCAGCGACCAGTGCAGCTTGCAGCCGGGCGTGGTGGCGGACAGGCGGTTCGCGGCCTTCATGTACGCGTCGAGCATGACGCCCGGGATGCCCAACTGGCCCGGCGAGGTCTCGCCGTCCAGGCCGTCGAACGGGGACAGGTCGTCGCCGAACTCCGACGGGTCGGCGGCCTCCGCCAGCAGCGAGGCGCTCAGCTCGTCGGCCTCGGGCAACCGGCCGTTGACGCCCAGCGCGCCCGAGTCGCTCAGGCTGCCCAGCACGTCGCCCGCGCCCGGCGGGACGGCCTCGATGTCCGACCGGCCGGAGATGTTGACCCAGTCGATGCCCGCCGTGGTGTGCACGAGAACCGGCACCAGCATCGCGCACGTCGCGGTCGCCGCCAGCCCCCACTGTCGGGGCGTCAGCGTGGCCTGACGTAGTGCTTTGCGCTTGCGTCCCCGTCGCTTCGGCACAGCCACGAACTCCACTCCTCGGCGATTCCCGCTTCGGCCCCGACGACCAGCGTGCCTGATCCAAACGGCCGTGTCACGGTCCCGGGTCCGTTCTCTGTCCGGAGAACTGCCCCTACGGTCAGTTTTTCACCTTTGACGCGCAATTCCCGCTCGGCCACTCGTCGGCGAGCAGCGCGAGGGCCTCGTCGCCGAAGGGGTTCACCCCCGGGCCGGCGGCCAGCGCGTGCGCCACGTGGACGTGGAGGCACTTCACCCGGCCCGGCATGCCGCCCGCGGTGACGGTCGTGCCGAGCGGTTCGATCGCGTCCCGTTCAGCCAAGTACGACTCGTGGGCGCGGTGGTAGTGCTGCGCCAATTGTTCATCCGTCGCCAGCCGATCGGTCATCTCCTTCATGACCCCGGCGCTCTCCAGCCGGCTGACGAGGGAGTTCAGGCGCGGGCAGGTCAGGTAGTACAGGGTGGGGAACGGGGTGCCGTCGGGGAGGCGGGGACTGGTCTGCACGACCGCCGGGTGCCCGCCGGGGCACCGCGCCGCCACGGCGCGCATGCCGCGCGGGGTGCGTCCCAGCTGCTCGGCGACGATCGCCTTGTCCTCGTCGCTCACCGTCATCGTGCCGCCACCGAATCCCACAGTTGCTCGTACCAGGCCTTGTCCGCCGCCGGCGCCGCCGCCGGCCGCTCGTCTTCCAGTTTCCGCTCCGCGTCGCCGGGCAGCTGCACGACGTACGGCGTCTCCCCGGGTCGCACGTAGTGCAGTCGCCTGCGCGCCTCGGCCTCCAGGTGGGCCGGGTCGGCGAGCTCCTGCTTGCGCCGCTCCAACTGGGAGACCTCCGCGCGCAGGGTCTCCTGCGACGCGGTCACCTCCCGCAGCTCCTCGCGCTGGGCGAGGTAGGTCCGCAACGGCACCGCGATGCTCAGCGCGAGCGCGCACACCACCATCGCCAGCAACGCCGCCCGGCGGGTGCCGGTCATGCCGAACGCGCCACCGGTGCCCTCCCGGCTCCGCGCCCTGGACTGGGGCCGAGCCGCCCGAGCCGCCGCACGGGCCGCCTGGGCCGCCGCACGGGCCTGCGCCGCCTTGCTCGGCCGCCGCCCGCCCTCACCGGCCGCCCCCGCACGCCCACCGCCGGGATTCGCGCCGCCCGAACCCGCCGCGCCGGCGGCTCGCCCCGCGGCCCGGCTCGTGCGGCCCCGGGTGGTGCGGTCAGGCCGGGACCCCGGCGCGGCGCCACGGCCGCGTCGGGAGCCCCGGTCCCCGTCCGCCATCAGCTCTCCGGCGTGAACCGCGGGAAGGCCAGGTCGCCGGCGTAGCGCGCGGCGTCGCCCAGGGCCTCCTCGATGCGCAGGAGCTGGTTGTACTTGGCCGTCCGCTCGCCGCGGGCCGGCGCGCCGGTCTTGATCTGGCCGACGCCGGTCGCCACCGCGAGGTCCGCGATGGTGGTGTCCTCGGTCTCGCCGGACCGGTGGGACATCATCGACTTGTAGCCGTAGGAGGTCGCCAGCGACACCGCGTCCAGGGTCTCGGACAGCGTGCCGATCTGGTTGACCTTCACCAGCAGCGCGTTCGCGGCGCGGCGGGAGATGCCCTCCTCCAGGCGCTCCGGGTTGGTGACGAACAGGTCGTCACCCACGATCTGCACCTTCTCGCCCAGCTCGGCGGTCATCTGCACCCAGCCGTCCCAGTCGTCCTCGGACAGCGGGTCCTCGATGGACACCAGCGGGTACGAGGCGACCAGCTCGGCGTAGTAGCCGGTCATCTGCTCGGCGCTGCGCTTGGTCTTCTCGAAGGTGTAGGCGCCGTCGGAGAAGAACTCGGTGGCGGCCACGTCCAGGGCCAGCGCGATGTCGCGGCCGGGGGTGTAGCCGGCCTTCTCGATCGCCTGGAGGATCAGGTCCAGCGCGTCGCGGTTGCTGGACAGGTTCGGCGCGAAGCCGCCCTCGTCGCCCAGGCCGGTGGCCAGGCCCTTGCTCTTCAGCACGGACTTGAGCGCGTGGTAGACCTCGGCGCCCCAGCGCAGGGCCTCGCGGAAGGAGTCCGCGCCGATCGGCGCGATCATGAACTCCTGGATGTCCACGTCGGTGTCGGCGTGCGCGCCGCCGTTGAGGATGTTCAGCATCGGCACGGGCAGGACGTGCGCGTTCGGGCCGCCCACGTAGCGGAACAGCTCCAGGCCGCTGGACGCCGCCGCCGCCTTCGCCACCGCGAGCGACACGCCGAGGATGGCGTTCGCGCCCAGGCGGGACTTGTCCGGCGTGCCGTCCAGGTCGACCAGCTTCTGGTCCACCACGCGCTGCTCGACCGCCTCGATGCCGACCAGCTCCGGCCCGATCTCGTCGAGGACCGCCGTGACCGCCTTCTCGACGCCCTTGCCCAGGTAGCGCTTGCTGTCGCCGTCCCGGAGCTCGACCGCCTCGTGCTCACCGGTCGAAGCCCCCGACGGCACCGCGGCGCGCTCCAGCGTGCCGTCGTCCAGCGCCACCTCTACCTCGACGGTGGGGTTGCCTCGCGAGTCCAGGATCTCGCGAGCGCCGACCTGCTCGATGACCGCCACGTGCGCTCCCTAGTCAGACCTTTGCTTTACCGATGAGGAGCCTAGTTGGTGACCCACGGGTAGGCGTTTGACCCCGTTCTGGAAGTTCGACCGCAGCCGGATCGGCTCACCGGCGGGCACCAGCACACCCGGAAGGTCGAGCACCGCCCCGAAAAACGCACGTAGTTGCACGCGGGCCAGGTGAGCGCCGAGGCAGAAGTGCGGGCCGTGGCCGAACGACAAGTGGTCGACGTCACGACGCCTCACAGCGAACCGGTGGGGGCCTGTGAACACCCGTTCGTCACGGTTGGCGGAGACGAACCAGACGACGACCTTGTCTCCCGCGGCGATCTTGGTGCCAGACAGCTCGGTGTCCCGCGTGGCGGTGCGCCGGAAGTGCATGACCGGCGTCCACCACCGCAGCATCTCCTCGACCGCGTTCGGGAGGAGGGAGCGGTCGCGTTTCAGCAGGTCGTACTGGTCGGGGTGGGTCATCAGCGCGATCATCCCGCCGGGGATGCCGTTGCGGAGCGTCTCGTTGCCCGCGACCGAGAACAGCCAGAACAACGTCTCGAACTCCTCCACGGCCACGTCGTGCCGCATGAGGTTGCTCATCACGTCGTCACCCGGTTCCCGGCGCTTCAGCTCGCCCAGGGCGTGCGCGTAGGCGAGGAGGTCGGGCATGCCGTGGCGGGAGCGCGGGTCGGGCTGCGGGTCGGGGCGCAGTTCGAGGGCTTTCAGCGCCATGTCCGTCATGCCGGTGGTGTCGCTCGTGCTGTGGGCGTAGTCCTCGTCCTGGTAGCCGATGACCCGGTTGCTCCAGTCGAACATCAGCGCGCGGTCCTGGTGGGGGACGCCGAACACCTCGGCGAGGGTCAGCAGCGGGAGGTCCGCCATGCTCTTGGTGAAGTCGTGGACGCCCGGTTCGGCGAGCGGGATGACGAGTTTTCGAGCCCACTGCTCGATCTTGGTTTCGAGGTTGGCGATCGCGCGGGGCGTGAAGGCCTTGGTGAGCAGGCCGCGCAGGCGCGTGTGGTCGGGCGGGTCGGTGTTGAGCATCATCCGGCGCACGTAGGCGAGGTCCTCGGGCGTGGCCGGGTCGCGGATCTGGGTGCCGCCGAGCCAGGAGGAGAACGTGCCCGGGTTCTTGAGGACCGTGCGGACGTCGGCGTGGCGGAAGACGTGCACGGTGTCGTCGGTGCGGAGGGTGTCGTGGGCGCGCAGCCTGGCGAACACGTCGTGGGGGACGCCGGCGGTGTAGGTGTCGGGGTCGACGATCACCTCTGCGTCGGTCGGCATGGCACGATTCTCGCGTGATCCACGTGGAGCGCGGCGGTTCCGGACCACTGCTGGTCCTCCTGCACGGTTTGGGCGCCACCGGCGAGGTGTGGCGCGGGGTCGTCGACCGGTGGCCCGGTTCGTGGCTCGTGCCCGACCTGCCCGGCCACGGCCGATCCGGACCGTTGGAGCGGTACTCGTTCGGCTCGTTCGCGGCGGCGGTGGCGTCGGTGGTGCCCGCCGGTCCGGTTGCCGTGCTCGGTCACTCGCTGGGCGGGGTGGTCGCGCTGACGTTGGCCAGCGGGTGGTTCGGCGTGGACGTCTCGGCGGTCGCAGGGTTGGGCATCAAGCTCCGGTGGACGCCCGAGGAGCTGGAGCGCGCCACCGGCCTCGCCGCGCGCCCGTCGAAGATCTTCGAGACGCGCGCGGAGGCCGTCGAGCGGGCGTCGAAGCTGGCCGGTGTGCCGCTGGAGCACGGCGTCGTGCCGGACGGTCCGGGGTGGCGGCCGGTGCTCGACATGGCCGCCTTCGGCGTGGGCGCACCGGACGTAGAGGGCTTGCTGGCGGCGTCCAAGGCACCGGTCGTGCTGGCCGCCGGCGAGCACGACCACATGTGCCCCGAGGCAGACCTGCGAGCGGCCTCGCCGGGTGGAATGGTGCTGGCAGGAGTGGGTCACAACGCCCACGTGGAGCGGCCGGAGTCGATCGACCCGGTGCTGGCGGAACTGGGCGGGTCGTAGCAGAGATCCTGTCATCCGGTCGGCTGTCGAGGAACGGCCGACGCGCGGGTAGCGTTGATCGGACCATGACCGACAGCACCTTCGAGGCGTTCCGCCGAGCCGAGGCGCTGCTCGCGAGCCGCCGTCCCCTGGAGGCGCTGCGCGAGCTGGCAGTCGTGCTCGAAACAGCGGGCGACCAACCGAGCGTGCAACTGCTGGCGGGTCGTGCGTACTTGGGATCGGCGCAGCTCAAGCGGGCCGAGGAAGCGTTCCGGAAGGTGCTGGAGCTGGATCCCAGCGACTACTACGCCCGTTTTGCGTTGGGGCGGACGCTTCAGCGCCAGAGTCGGTTGCCGGAGGCTTTGGCACAGCTGCGGATGGCGGCGGCTATGAACCCGACTCCGGAGTACCAGGAAGCGTTGGGCGAGGTCTCGGCCCGCTTGGCAGTGGAACGCGACCGCTGACGGCACGGTTCTTGGCGCGCGCTGCGCGCCTTTTCGCGCGCGGAGCGCGCGGTAGGTGTTACCTACAAGTGGAGGGCCTCGGTTCCCCCACCGTATGGCCTGCCCGAA
>NZ_JBBEGC010000068.1:0-38074 GCF_037401995.1 Saccharothrix sp. CCNWYY140 | reverse complement strand
AAATTTCGGCTGCACCCGACCAAAAGCGTGGTAGCCCTTCGGGCAGGCCATACGGGGATGACGGAAGAAGCCCAAGTCGGGAGGTCTGCTGCGTGAGCTACTTCGAAGAGCGCGCCCTGCGGGCGGAGGTGCTTGCCGCCACTCTGAACGTATACCGCACAGGGGGCCTTGCGGCAAGGCCCCGGGCGTGGCGCACACTTGCGCACCGTAACGAGGAAGTGCTGATCGGGGGCTTGTGTCTACTCAGGGTTATCAAGGTGAGCTGCGGTCCGAGCGGGAGTACGTGGGTGGGCTCTACGCGCGGCTTGATGCCGAACGGGATCGGGTGAAGGGGGCCTACCGGGATGCCCTGCGGGGGACCGGGGGGACGCCTATGGAGCGGGACTTCGAGGTTCGGGCGTTGGGCAAGGAGGTTCGGCGGCTGGACGTCGCGGACAACGGGTTGTGCTTTGGGCGGCTGGACGGCGTGGACGGCGAGCGGGCCTACATCGGGCGCATCGGGTTGTTCGACGAAGGGGACGAGTACGAGCCCGTCCTCCTCGACTGGCGGGCGCCGGCTGCTCGGGCCTTCTACACCGCTACCGGGGCGCAGCCGGAGGGTGTTCGGCGGCGGCGGCAGTTCCACACCCGTGGGCGGCAGGTCGTGGACTTCAGTGATGAGGTGTTCGGGCGGCCTGACGTGGAGGATCGGGGGGACGCTGCGTTGCTCGCGGCGGTCAACGCTCCTCGCGGCGAAGGCATGCGGGACATCGTCGCGACGATCCAGGCCGAGCAGGACGAGATCATCCGGCTGGAGCACCCCGGTGTGGTGGTGATCGAAGGCGGCCCGGGTACCGGCAAGACCGTGGTGGCGCTGCACCGTGTCGCCTACCTGCTCTACACCCAGCGGGAGCGGATGGAGCGGCACGGTGTGTTGGTGGTGGGGCCGAATCCTGCCTTCCTGAACCACATCAGCCGGGTGTTGCCGTCGTTGGGTGAGTCGGACGTCGTGTTCATGACGCCGGGCAGCCTGGTGCCTGGGTTGCGGGTCACGGCTGAGGACGGTCCTGAAGCTGCGCAGTTGAAGGGGTCGTTGAAGATCCTTGAGGTGCTCAAGGCGGCGATCGCTGATCGGCAGCGGTTGCCGGAGGAGCCGATTTCGATCAACCTCGCCGACGTGACCGTCCGGATCGACGCCGAGACGGCCGAGTGGGCGCGGGACGAGGCTCGGGCGAGTGGGTTGCCGCACAACGACGCTCGGGCGAAGTTCACCGAGATCGTCACCTACGTGCTCACCGAGCGTGCGATCGGTCGGATCGGTCGCGGCTGGCTGACCCGGGAAGACAAGGAGGGCTGGGAGCGGCTGCGCAAGGACCTGATCAAGGAGTTGGCCGAGGACGAGAAGTTCTCTGCCGCCCTCGAAGAGCTGTGGCCGCTGCTGACGCCGGAATCGCTGTTGTCCTCGCTCTACGAGTCGCCCGAGCGGCTGCGGGCGGCGGGTGCGGACGCGGTGTTGTTCCGGGCTGACGGTTCGGCGTGGACGGTTTCGGATGTGCCGTTGCTGGACGAACTGGTGGACCTGCTGGGCCGTGACACCGCGGCCGAGGAGGCCGCTGCCGAGCGGGAGCGGAAGAAGCAGGCCGAGTTCGCCGCCGGGGTGCTGGAGGGTCTGACCGGCCGCCAGGACTCGATGGACGACGAGGACCACCTGTTCGCCACCGACCTGCTCTACGCCGAGGACCTGGCGGAGCGGTTCGTCGAGCAGGACACCCGTGAGCTGGTCGAGCGCGCCGCCGCCGACCGGGACTGGACCTACCGCCACGTCGTGGTGGACGAGGCCCAGGAGCTGTCCGAAATGGACTGGCGGGTGCTGATGCGGCGCTGCCCGGGGCGCTCCTTCACGGTGGTGGGCGACCTGGCCCAGCGGCGATCCCCGGCCGGTGCGCGGTCGTGGGACGCCATGCTCGAGCCGTACGTGCCGGGACGTTGGGTGTACCGGTCGCTGACGGTGAACTACCGCACGCCGGCGGAGATCATGGCCGTGGCCGCCGGGGTGTTGGCCGAGTTCGCGCCCGACGTGCGGGCGCCGGAGTCGGTGCGGGCCTGTGGGGTGCGGCCGTGGGCTCGGCGGGTCACCGACGACGACGTCAAGGACGCCGTCGAGGAGTTCGTGCGCGAGGAGGCCGGTCGGGAGGGCACCAGCGTCGTGATCGGGCCGCCGGACGTGCCGGGTGCGGTGCCGGCGTCGGAGACCAAGGGCCTGGAGTTCGACGCCGTGCTGGTGGTGGACCCGGACCGCATCCTCGCCGACGGCCCGCGCGGCGCGGCGGAGCTGTACGTCGCCCTCACCCGCGCCACGCAACGCCTGGGCGTCCTGCACCGCGACCCGCTGCCGGCCTCGCTCAGCGGGTTGGGGTGAGCCGGGTCTCCAGGCTGTCCAGGACGAGGTCGAGGCCGCGCTCGAACTCGTCGCCGTAGGAGTACTCGCCGCCGGCGATCTGCTCGGCGGCCATCTCCGCCAGGTGCGGGTACCGGTCGGCGAGCAGGTCGATCCCGGCGACGTACTCCTCGGCGCCCCGGCCCGGCTCGAAGGGCAGGTTCAGCTCGGTGAGCACGAACCCGAACACGTAGGCGTCCAGCACGGAGAACGCGCTGGCCGCCAGCGCGACCGGGAAACCGTTGTGCCGCAAGCACCCCAGCACGGCGTCGTGGTAGGCCAGCGCCGCCGGGACGGGGGTGCGGCGCGACTCGATCAGACCCAGCGCCCACGGGTGCCGGGACAGGACCGCTCGGGCCGAGTGCGCCCGAGCGGTCATCGCCGCGCGCCACGGTGCGTGCGGGTCGGGCCGTTCCATGCGGGTGAAGACCCACTCGACGAGGGCGTCCAGCAGGGCGTCCTTGCCCTTGACGTGGTGGTAGAGCGACATCGCCTCGACGCCCAGCTCCTTGCCCACGTTGCGCATGCTGACCTGGGCCAACCCGCCCCGGTCGGCGACGCTCGCGGCGGCGTCGACGATGCGGGCGAGGGTCAGGCGGGACGTGACCACGGAACCTCCCTTGCGGTTCTTACACCTGTAAGGCTACCGTGCGCCTTACAGGTGTAAGGGAGAGGGTCATGCGCGCAGCGGTTGTCGACAGGTACGGCGCTCCGGAGGTCGTCCGGGTCGTGGAGGTCCCCATGCCGAAGCCCCGGGCCGGTGAGGTGGTGGTGCGGGTCAGGGCGGTGGCGGTGACCTCGGGAGACGCCCGCATCCGGGCGGCCCGGTTCCCGAGCGGGTTCGGGGTGCTCGGGCGGTTGGCGCTGGGCGTGCGCGGACCCAGACGCCCGGTCCTGGGCGGCTCGTTCTCCGGCGAGGTGGTGGCGGGTGACGGGTTCGCGCCGGGCGACGAGGTGTGCGGCATGTCGGGGGTCCGGCTCGGGGCGCACGCCGAGTACGCGGCCGTGCCGGCGGCGAAGCTGGTCCGCAAGCCCGCCGGGGTGTCCCACGAGGACGCGGCCGGGGTCCTGTTCGGCGGCGCGACGGCCCTGTTCTCCCTGCGGGACAAGGGTTCCATCAGAGCCGGGCACAAGGTGCTGGTCAACGGCGCGTCCGGCGCGATCGGCACGAACGCCGTCCAGCTGGCCAAGCACTTCGGGGCCGAGGTGACCGCCGTGACCAGCGCCCGCAACGCCGAGCTGGCGACCTCCCTCGGCGCCGACCACGTGCTCGACTACACCACCGGCGTGCTCGACCGCACGACCGACCGCTACGACCTCGTCCTCGACGCCGTCGGCACGCTGGGCGTCAAGTCCGGCCGCCGCCTGCTCACCGCCGACGGCACCCTCCTGCTCGCGGTGGCGAGCCTGGTCGACAACGTCCGGGCCAGGGGGAACGTGGTCGCCGTCGTCGCCCCCGAACGCCCCGAGGGCTTCACCTTCCTCCTCGACCTGGTCGAGAAGTCCGCCCTGCGGGTGGTGCTGGACGAGGTCCTCGACCTGTCCGACATCGTGCGCGCCCACCAGCGCGTCGACAGCGGGCGCAAGGTCGGGAACGTCATCGTCCGACCCTGACCGCCGGCGCCCGCAGCCTCGGCCGCACCGCCACCCACACGAGCACGGCGGCGCAGCCGTGGGCCGCCGCCATCGTCAGCGACATCGACAGCGGACTGGTGCCGTGCAACGACACCAGCGGCGCGACCACCGGCCCCACCGCGAACGCCGACGTCCCGAGCAGCGCGGCGGCGGTGCCGGCGCGCGAGCCGTGGGAGGCCAACGCGAGCGCGGAGCCGTTGGACGTCGAACCGCCGCTGGTCAACATCAGCAAGCCCAACGGGATCAGCAACAAGATCCCCGCGTCGAGCACGGCCGCCACGGTCATGGCCACGGCCGCCAAGGCGGTGGCGGTCGTGCCGACCACGTACATGCGCGCCGGACCGAACCGCCGCACCACCGCCCGGTTCACCTGCGCGCCCATCACGGACATGACCGCGTTGGCGGCGAAGCACACGCTGAACCACTGCGGGCTCAGCCCGAAGCCGCCCTGCACCACGAAGCTGATCGACGCCAGGTAGGTGAAGAACGCCGTCCCGCCGCACGCGCCGACCACGAGGAAGCACAGGAACAACCGGTCCCGCGCCAACACCCCCAGGTCCCGGAAACCACCTTCGGAACGCCGAGCCGACCCGGGCAAGCTCTCCGGAAAGGCCAGCAGCGCGAGGAGGAACAGCCCGGCCCCGATCCCGGCCAGCACGAGGAAGATCCCGCGCCACCCCATCACCAGCGCGAGCTGCCCGCCGACGACCGGGGCCACGATCGGGGCCAGCGCCCCGACCGTGGTCAGCATCGCCAGCAACCGCACCAGCTCCACGCCCTCGGTCAGGTCGCGGGCGACGGCCAGGGCGACCACGATCCCGGCCGACCCGCACAACCCCTGGAGGAACCGGGCCGCCAGCAGCAGTTCGATCGACGGCGTCACCGCGCACACCAGCGACAGCACCGCGAACAGCCCCACACCGGCCAGCAACGGCCGCCGCCTGCCCACCCGGTCGCTCAGCGGCCCCACGACCAGCTGCCCCAGCGCCAACCCGAGCATGCACGCCGACATCGTGGCCTGCGCCAGGCTCTCCGACGTGCCCAGGTCGGCGGCCAGCCGGGGCAGCAGCGGCAGGTAGAGGTCCATCGAGATCGGCCCGAAGGTCTCCAGCAGCCCCAGGACGACGGCGACCCGCCGCAGGTTCACCGCAGGACGCGCCGCAGGAACGACAGCCGCGCCGCCTGGGCCGCCCGGGACACCTCGGCGGTGGGCGAGAACCCCGCGAAACCGTGGTACCCGCCGGCCCACACGTGCAGCTCGGCCTGCCCGCCAGTGGCCCAGATCCGGGACGCGTACGCGACGGCCTCGTCGCGGAAGACCTCCGCCGCGCCCACGTCGACGTACGCGGGCGGCAGGCCGGACAGGTCCGCCATCCGCGCCGGCACCTGGTACGGCGAGGCGTCGTCGGTGAACCGCAGCGGCCCGAGGATCGCGTCCCACGCGGTGTCGTTGTTGTTGCGGTCCCACGCGCCCAGCCCGTCGTACTGCCGGGTGGACACCGTCTCGTTCCGGTCGTCCAGCATCGGGCACATCAGCAGCTGCCCGGCCAGTGCCGGCCCGCCCCGGTCGCGGGCCAGCAACGCCACCCCGGCCGACAACCCGCCGCCCGCGCTGGCACCGGTCACCACGATCCGCGCCGGGTCCACGCCCAGCTCCGCGGCGTGCGCGGCCAGCCACACCAGGCCCGCGTAGCAGTCCTCGACGGCGGCGGGCGCGGGGTGCTCGGGCGCCAGCCGGTACTCCACCGACACCCCGACCGCGCCGAACCGCAGGACGTCGTCGATCAGCCCGTCCAGGCCGAAGAACCGGTTGCCCAGCACCATCCCGCCGCCGTGGACGCTGTAGATCGCCGGCGCGTCCACGACCCCTCCGCGTGGACGCACGACCGTCACCACGATGTCCGGTTCCCCCGGCGGTCCGGGCACCGTGCGGTCCTCGACCTCGACCGGCCGGTCGCCGACGACCTGCTCGACCGGCGGCACGATGGTCGCGAAGTGCGCCCGGTTGACCAGGATGGTGTCCGCCCGCAGCGGGATGCGCTCGACCAGGTCCAGGAACGCGGCGAGCCCGGGTTCCAGCTCCGGGTCGTACGGAACGGGCTTCACCGCGTCCCCAGGACCCGGCGCAGCCACGAGTCGCGCGTGGCGAGGGCGGCCTGGCTGACGTGCCACTCGGGCACGTACATGTCGAACCCGTGGAACGCCCCGCCCCACACGTGCAGCTCGGCCTGGCCGCCGGTGGCCCAGATCCGCAGCGCGTACTGGGTGTCCTCGTCGCGGAACGGCTCGGCGCTGCCGACCTCGATGAACGCCGGCGGCAGGCCGGAGAGGTCCTCCGCCCGTGCCGGTGCCGCATACGGCGAGACGTCCTCGCCGCCGGCGGCGTCGCCGAGCAGCGACCGCCAGCCCGCGAGGTTGGTCGTGCGCGTCCACGTGCCCGTGTCCGGGTACTGGTGGCTGGACACGGTGGTGTTGGTGTCGTCGATCATCGGGCACAGCAGGAGCTGCCCGACGAGCTTGGGGCCGCCCCGGTCGCGGGCCATCAACGCCACCGCGGCCGACAGGCCACCGCCGGCGCTGCCGCCCATGACCACGATCCGGTCCGGGTCCACGCCGAGTTCGGCGGCGTTGGCCGCCATCCACACCAGACCGGCGTAGCAGTCCTCCACGGGCGCGGGGTGCGGGTGCTCGGGCGCGAGCCGGTAGTCGACGTTGACCGCGACGACGTTGTGCTCCAGCACGAGCGCGAGCAGCCGCCCGGTGTCCATGTTGCGGTGGCCGACCATCATGCCGCCGCCGTGGATGTTGTAAAGGGCCGGCACGGGTCCGTCCAGGCCGCGCGGCGAGAGGATGGTGACCTCCAGCTCGCCGTCCGGGCCGGGGAAGGTGCGCTCGACGACGTCCACGGGCGCGTCGCCGACGACCTCGGCGGCGGGCGGGAACATCGCGGCCATCGCCTGCCGCATCCCGGGGATGGTCTCGGGCGTGAAGGGCGGGGCGTCGGGCTGCACGATCCGCGCCAGGGCGGGTTCGATCTCGGGGTCGAACGGGACGGGGGTGTGGTGCACGTCGATCACGGCCCTTCGGGGTCGATCACACCGCGGTCGGCCCAGAACGGCTCGACCAGCGCGCGGATCTCGTCGGCGCCGACCCGGTCGACCAGGTCGACGGCGGCGAGGTTGTCTTCGAGCTGGGACAGCTTGGTCGCGCCGAACAGGGTGGTGGCGTTGGCGGGGTGGGTGAGGGTGAAGGCGACGGCGAGCCGGGCCGCGCTGGTGCCGAGCGTGCGCGCGACCTCGGCCACGCCCTCGGCGTGCTTCCTGATCTCCTCGCGGATGCCGCCGGGGTCGCGGCCGATCTCGCGGGACTGCCCGGAGTTGCCCGCGAGGATCCCGCCTTCGAGGACGTCGGAGGCCTGCATGGCGAACCCGTCCGCGAACAGCAGGCCGAATGGTTCGCCGTCCGGGATGGCACGGCGGCCGATGCTGTACTTGAGCTGGGCGATCCGCGGCCCCGGCACGCGCTTGACGGCGGCGATGTCCTGCAACGCCCGGATGTTCGAGGCGGACCAGTTGTTGACGCCCCACGCCCGGATCAGGCCTTCCTTCGTGAGGGCGGCGAGGTCGTCCACCAGGTCTTCCAGGGAGACGTCGTCGCGGCGCAGGTCGCCCAGGACGACCAGATCCGCCACGTCGAAACCGCCGCGCAGGAAGGCGTTCTCCAGCTGCGGCCGGAAGCCCTGGTCGCCGAAGCCCTCGATCCACAGCTTCGCCGAGACCAGGTAGTCCTCACGCGGGATGCCGGCGGCGCGCAGGATCGCGCTCCAGATGACGTCGGTGAACACCGGCGGCGTGCCCGGCGCTCCGTAGACGCCGACGTCGAACAGGTTCACGCCGGCGTCCACGGCCGCGCGGATCATGGCGACCGCGTCGGCGAAGTCCATGCGGTCGTAGGTGTGCCACGAGCCCAGTGACAGCGCCGAGACCTCCAGGTCCGACGTGCCGAGGCGGCGGCGGGGCAAGGGGGATGACACGGTGTTCTCCTCAGGGGAGTCGGGGGTCGATGACGGCCTTGACCTCGTCGAGCCGGTGCATGGCCGCGATCCGGTCGTGGGCGGCGGACAGGCCCACCGGGGTGCCGAACAGGCGGTCCCACGGCATGCGGTCGGCGAAGGCCTGGAAGAACTCGACGGCGTGGTGGTAGTCGGCGATGTCGCCGTTGAGCGAGCCGCGGACGGTCAGTTCCTTGCCCATGACCGTGCCGAGGGGGAGCGGGGTGCTGTCCGGGCCGGTGGTGCCCACGATCACGACCCGGCCGCCCTGCGCGGCCATCGCGACGGCCTCCGCGCCCACTGAGGGCGCGCCCGCGAAGTCCATGACCAGGTCCGCGCCGCGCCCGTCGGTCAGGTCGAGCACCTGCTCCACGGTGGTGCCCTCGGCGATGTCGACAGTGGCGTCCGCGCCGAAGTCGCCGGCGAGGTCGAGGCGGGGCGGCGGCGCGCCGATCGTGATCACCGTCCCCGCGCCGGAGAGACGGGCCACGGCGGTGGCGAACAGGCCCAGCGCGCCCGAACCCTGCACCACCACCCGGGACCCGGCCCGCACGCCACCGACGTTGTCGAACGCGCGCAACACGGTCTTGGCCGCGCAGCCCGCCATCGCGGTCCAGGTGTCGGGGAGGTCGTCGGGCAGCAGGAGCTTGGCCGCGCGCGGCACGACGTAGGCGTACTCACACAGGCCGGCGGTCGCGTAAGGGTGCACGTCGGCGCGTTGGAGGAAGCCGTAACCGCGCTTGGCGCACGCCACCGGCTGGCGCAGGACCACGCAGCCGTGGCACTCGCCGCACGTGGACTCGGACCAGCCGATGCGCGCGCCGACCGCGATGTCGCGGCCCAGCGCGTCCCGGGTGTCCTTCCCGACCGCGACGACCTCGCCGACCATCTCATGGCCCAGGACCATCGGGAGCATGCCGGGGAAGCTCATCCGGCCGGACCAGATCTCGACGTCCGTACCGCACAGCGTGGCGCAGGAGACCCGGACCAGGGCCGCGCCGGGTTCGAGGTCGGCGGGCAGGGGGAGTTCGGTGAGGTGCAGCGGCGCGCCGTGCTCGGTCAGCACCGCCGCGCGGGTCGAGGTGGGGAGTGGCATCGGTTTCCTTGTCCCTGGGTTCACGTGAGGAGTTGGCCGCCGTCGACGGGCAGGCTCGTGCCCGTGATGTGCTCGGCTCCCGCCAGGAACACCACGGCGGCGGCCACGGCCTCCACGGAGGCCAACTGGCGCAAGGGGATCCGGTCCAGCCACGCCTTGCGCGCGGGCGAGCCCTCGGGCAGGCCGGCGGCGAGCATCGGGGTGAGCACCGGGCCGGGTGCGACGGCGTTGACGCGGATGCCGTGCTCGGCGAGTTCGACCGCCGCCCATCGGGTCAGCGCGTCCACGGCCGCTTTGCTGCTCTCGTAGCCGCCCATGCCCGGGGTGGGCTGCCGGCCGCCGATGGACGACAGGTTGACGATCGCGCCGCGCGTGCCGCGCTGGACCATCCGGTGGGCGACGTGCTGGGTCACCAGGAACGTGCCCAGGACGTTGGTGCGCAGGATCGCGTGCAGGTCCGCGCCCGGCAGGTCGAGCAGGCGGCCGTGGACGGTGAGCAGGCCGGCGTTGTTGACCAGGACGTCCACCGGGCCGACCGCGTCCAGCGCGCGGACCACCGAGTCCTCGTCGGTGATGTCGGCGGCCACGCCGCGCGCGCCGAGCTCCGCGGCGGCCTCCTCGGCGCCGGCCAGGTCGGTGAGCACGACGTCGTCGCCGGCGGCGGTGAACGCGGCGGCGATCGCCCGCCCGATCCCGCCCGCCGCTCCGGTCACCAACACGGTTCGGCTCATCTCGGGTCGCCTCCAGAGTTGTTGAGGCTACGAGCGTAGAAAATAAATTCGAGCGCCGGCAAGGGGTCTGGCCTTTTTAGTCAACGTGCGTAGACTCTCGACCCGTTCCGGTCCCCGCACGAGGAGTCGCCATGACCGCACCCGACCGCATCGTCGACCTCGCCATCGGCTACATGGGCGCCAAGCAGCTGTTCGCCGCCTCCCGCGTGGGCTTGTTCCGCGCCCTGGCCGGGGGTCCGCGCACGGTCGCCGAGATCGCCGCCGCGACGGGCGTGAGCGAGCAGATGGTCCGCGTCCTGGCGGACGCCATGAACGCCGAGCGCCTGCTCGACCGCCACGACGGCCGGTACTCCCTGGCCCCCGACGCCGCCGAGTACCTGGCCGGCGACAACGATCTCGCCCCGTTCCTGACCTTCCTCAACGAGATCAGCTACGGCCACTGGCTCCAGTTCGACACCACCGTCGACACGACCACCCCCGGCGACCTCAAGATGGACGACGGTCGGTGGGCGACGTTCATGGCCGGCGTCATGCGCTACAACGCATTGCACGCCGCGATGCTGGCCCGAGCGTTCGACTTCACCCCGTACCGCACCATGCTCGACCTGGGCGGCCTGTCCCCGGAGTTCGCCATCGGCGCACTGCGCGCCAACCCGAGCTTGACGGCCCGTTTCGTGTTCGCCCCGATGTCCACGCAAGGCATCACGGACGCCCTGGCCGCCGCCGACCTGACCTCCCGAGCCACGGTCGAGCCCGCGGAAACCGAAACCGCCACACCTTCCGGCTCGCACGACCTGGTCATGGTCAACCACGTCGTCCACCGCTTCACCGCCGCGCAGAACAAGGTCATCCTCGCCAACGCCCGTGCGGCGGCCGAGGAAGGCGCGACCTTGCTGCTGCTCGACTTCTTCCTCGACGACGACGAGCGCCAGCGCCGGATCGACGCGCTGCACGCGGGGGAGTACTTCGTCATCGACGGCACGGTGGTGTACCCGGAGTCCGAGGTGCGGGCGTGGCTGGCCGACGCTGGTTGGCGGGTGCGCGAGGTCTTGGCCCTCCCGGGTAGTCCACGCGTGCTCGTCGCCGACGCGGTCTGAACCTCCGGCTTGTTCCAGAGCGAACGGCAGGTTGCCGGGCCGTTGCTTTTTTAGCCGACGACCGTAGACTAACCCGCATCACAGTGAGCCAGGTCTCACCCCCAGCACCGACGACCGGCCGGCGGCGGAGCGCTACCCCAGCAGTCCAGCACCCCCGAGAGAAGGACTCGATGACCAGCAGACGGACATCGGCACTGGTCGCGGCGGCCGTCGTCGCGGCCGGTGCGCTCGCCGGTTGCACCAGTGCGGGCGGAGGCGGCACGGCCGCCGGCGCGGACACCGGCGAGTTGAAGGCCGGCGTGTTCCTCGACGTCACGTCGTGGGACCCGGCCGCCGCCGACATCGGCTTCGACGGCCCGTACCTCTCCGCCGTCTACGACCCGCTGGTCGCCCTGGACAAGGACGGCAAGCCGGTGCCCGCGCTGGCCACCTCCTGGGAGTGGTCGGCCGACCGGCTCACCCTCACCGCCGACCTGCGCCAGGGCGTGGCGTTCGAGGACGGCCGGAAGTTCGACGCCGCCGCGGCCGTGGCCAACATCCAGCACCTCAAGTCCGGCGTCCGCTCCGGCCAGGCCTACCTCAACGTCGCCTCCGCCACCGCCAAGGACGAGGACACCGTCGAGATCAAGCTGTCCAAACGCGACGACGCCCTGCTCTACCAGATGGGCCTGGGCCGCAGCTGGATGGCCTCGCCTGCCGCCATCCAGTCCGGCGCGTTGGCCAACGGTCCGGTCGGT
This sequence comes from Saccharothrix sp. CCNWYY140, assembly GCF_037401995.1. Classification (NCBI taxonomy): domain Bacteria; kingdom Bacillati; phylum Actinomycetota; class Actinomycetes; order Pseudonocardiales; family Pseudonocardiaceae; genus Saccharothrix; species Saccharothrix sp. CCNWYY140. Next base: position 26,311 of record NZ_JBBEGC010000068.1, on the reverse strand, counting down.
TCCGGCCCCTACACCTACGACAAGGCCGGCTCGACACCCCAGTCGCAGTACGTGTTCACCAAGAAGCAGGACCACTGGGACACCGCCACCTACCCGTTCCCCGCGGTGCGCCTGTTCCCGATCACCGACCAGACCGCGAGCTTCAACGCCATGCTCTCCGGCCAGCTCAACGTCCAGTTCGCCAACGCGGCCAACCTGCCCAAGGCCAAGGAGAACGGCTGGAACATCGCCGGCCGCGCCGCGTCCTGGGTCGGCGTGCAGTACGCGGACCGCACCGGCGCGCAGGTGAAGGCGTTGGGGGACAAGCGGGTCCGGCAGGCGATCAGCCACGCCTTCGACGCGGCGGGCATCCTCAACGCGGTCGGCAACGGCTCCGGCACGGTGACCAACCAGGTGTTCTCCGTCGACGCCCAGGTCTACGACAAGTCGATGAACGACAAGTACAAGACCGACATGGCCAAGGCCAAGGACCTGCTCGCCGAGGCCGGCTATCCGGACGGGTTCGCGGTGAAGATGCCGATGTCGCCGATCTTCGCCGCCTGGCAGCCCGCCGCCAACCAGACCTTCGGCGAGCTGGGCATCAAGGTCGAGTGGCAGGACATGGCCATGCCCGACTACCAGAAGAACGCGCCCACGTACCCGATGTTCCTGGCCGTGATCGCGTTGGCGGGCAACGACATGGCCACGCTCACCGACCAGGTCACCACCGCCCAGTGGTACAACCCCACCCCCTCGGTCGACGCCTACCCCGAGGTCAAGGCGCTGGTCGAGCAGGTCGAGAAGGCCGAACCCGGTCCCGCGCAGACCGAGTTGCTCAAGAAGCTCAACGCGGAACTGGTCGACGAGGCCTGGTGGAGCGTGTGGTACCAGGCCGACAACACCTACTTCAGCGTCAAGGGGATCACCGTCACGCCGGTCACCGGCATGATGTTCCCGACGCTGCGGTTCATCCAGCGCGGCTGACGCGCCCCGGCCGCGCGCGGTCGGTCCACAAAGGATGGACCGCGCGCGGCGAATCTGTCGGTCCCCCGTGGGACAATGGAACCGGGGGCCGGAGGCCAACAGGAGCCGACGATGCTGTCCTTCATCGCGAAACGCCTGATGTCCGGGCTGCTGCTGCTCGTGGTCGTCACCAGCGGCACGTTCTTCCTCGCGCACCTGGCCGTGGGCGACCCGACCCCCGGCCTGCTCGGCAACAGCGCCACCCCCGCCCAGCAAGCCGCGCTGCGCGCCCGCATCGGCTACGACCAGCCGCTGCTCGTCCAGTTCTGGAACTGGCTCTCCCACGCGGCCACCGGCGACTTCGGCACGTCGTGGCGCAACTTCCAGCCGGTGAACGACCAGATCGCCCTGCGCGTGCCGGTGACCCTGTCGGTCGTGGTGGTCGCGACCGTGCTCGCCGCCGTGGTCGGGGTGGCGGTGGGGATCGTGTGCGGGCTGCGGCCCGGCGGCCTGCTGGACCGGGGGCTCAAGCTCGCGTCCGTGGTGCTGTTCGCGCTGCCCGGGTTCTGGGTCAGCCTCGTGCTGGTCACGTGGTTCGCCATCGACCTGCGCTGGTTCCCCGCCATCGGGTACGTCTCGCCGGAGGAGTCGGTGGGCGGGTGGCTGCGGTCGATCACGCTGCCGTCGGTGTCCCTGGCGCTGGGCGCGATCGTGATGGTGGCCGAGCAGTTGCGCAACGGGTTCCTCCAGGTCGCCGGCCAGGACTTCGTGCGCACGCTGCGGGCGCGCGGGCTGTCGGACCGCCGGGTCACCGCGCACGTGCTGCGCAACGCCTCGCCCGCCGCGCTGACCGTGCTGGCGCTGCTGTTCGTGGGCCTGCTGGGCGGCGCGATCGTGGTGGAGATCGTGTTCACCCTGCCCGGGATCGGCAGCCTGACGCAGTCGGCGTCGCAGATCGGCGACATCCCGGTGCTGCTGGGCCTGACCGCCGTCACCGTGGTGTTCGTCGTGATCGTCAACTTCCTGCTCGACCTCGTGCTCGGGTGGGTCAACCCGAAGGTGCGCGACCGATGACCGCAGTACCGACCCTGGCGCCGGCCCCGTTGGCGTCCGTGAAGCGGATCTCGTTGTGGCGGCGGTACCTGCGCCGCCCGCTGGGTGTGGTGTCCCTGGCCGTGTTCGCGGTGGTGGTGGCGGTCGCGGTGCTCGCGCCGTGGCTGGCGCCGTTCGACCCGAACCTGGTCGACTTCCGGCTCACCCGCGCGGCGCCCGGCGGCGAGCACCTGCTGGGCGGCGACTCGGCGGGCCGCGACATCCTCAGCCGCCTGCTGCACGGGGCCCGGACCACCTTGTACGGCGCGGTGATCACGTGTGCGGCCGGGTTGCTGCTGGGTGTGCCGGCGGGCGTGGCGGCCGGGTACTTCGGCGGGGTCGCCGACCGGGTGTGCTCGTGGATCAGCGACGCCTTGCAGTCCGTGCCGGGCATGATCGTGCTGCTGGTGGTCGCGGCGGGCACCGGGCAGGACTTCACCGTGCTCATGGTGGCGTTGGGCGTGTTCCTCGCGCCCGGGTACTACCGGATCACGCGGGCACGGGCGCTGGCCGTGCGGCGGGAGCCCTACATCGACGCGGCGCGGGTCGCGGGCGTGACGAACGCGCGGATCCTGCGCACGCACATGATGCGCGCGGTGTACGCGCCGATCGTCGTGCAGACCGCGTTGACCGCCGGGATCGCGGTGGGCATGCAGGCGGGGTTGCAGTTCCTGGGCATCGGGTCGGCGTCCACGCCCAGCTGGGGCCAGATGATGAACGACGGCTTCCAGACCATGCTCACCCAGCCGCTGATCCTGTTGTGGCCGTCGATCGCGCTCGGGGTCACGATCGCCGCGCTCGCGTTCATCGGCTCGACGCTGGCCGACCTGGTCAGCGTGCGGTCCGAGCAGCCCTCGCGGCGGTCGCGGGGTGTGGTGCGGAGGGCGCTGGCGGCCTCGGAGCACGAGCCGAGCGGGGTGCACGAGCACGACGCCTCGGCGTGCGCGTTGCGGATCGAGAACCTGCGGGTGGGGTACGCGACGCCTTCCGGGGCCGTCAAGGAGGTCGTGCGCGGGGTGTCGCTGGACGCCGCGCCGGGCGAGGTGCTCGGCATCGTGGGCGAGTCGGGGTCGGGCAAGACGCAGACCGTCTTCGCGGTGTTGGACCTGCTGCCGGCGGGCGGCACGGCGATCGCGGACAGCATCCGGGTGGCGGGCCGGGAGGTGGGGCGGGGCCTGCTCGGGCGGTCGATCGGGTACGTGCCGCAGGAGCCGATGAGCAACCTCGATCCCTGCTACACCATCGAACACCAGCTCGTGGAGCCGTTGCGGCACGTGAACGGGCTGTCCAAGGCCGACGCGCGGGCACGGGCGCGGGAAGTGCTGGTGCGGGTGGGGATCACCGACCCGGACCGGGTGCTGCGGTCCTACCCGCACCAGATCTCCGGTGGCATGGCGCAACGGGTGCTGATCGCCGGCGCCGTGGCCGGGCGCCCGGCGCTGCTGGTCGCCGACGAGCCGACCACCGCGCTGGACGTGACCGTGCAGGCCGAGGTGTTGGAGCTGCTGCGGGAGTTGCAGCGGGAGTACGGGATGGCGCTGGTGATCGTGACCCACAACTTCGGGGTCGTGGCGGACATCTGCGACCGGGTGGTGGTGATGAAGGACGGCCGGGTCGTCGAGACCGGCGCGGTGGACCAGATCTTCCGGCGCCCCGCCGACCCGTACACGGCGGAGTTGATCAGCGCGTCCCTGGACGACACCGAGGGGCGGCACGAGTTGGACGCACTGGCCCGCGTGGGTGGAGAGGACGAGGCCCGATGACCGCCCCGCTGCTGACCGTCGAGGACCTGGTGGTCGACTACCGGCTGCACCGCAAGCTGAGCCTGCGGGCGTTGAAGGGCGTGTCGCTGTCCGTCGGGGCGGGGGAGTGCGTCGGGCTGGTGGGGGAGAGCGGGTCGGGCAAGTCGACGCTGGGCAAGGCCGTGCTGGGGCTGGCGGCGGTCACGTCCGGGCGGATCGCGTTCGACGGCGAGGACATCACGCACGCGCGGGGCGCGGCACGGCGGCGGTTGGCCAGTGACATCCAGGTGGTCTTCCAGGACCCGTACGGGTCGCTGGACCCGACCATGACCGTGGGCGAGGTCCTGGCGGAGCCGCTGGTGGCGGCCGGGTCCCGGCAGGCGCGGGCGGTCGTGGCCGAGATGCTCGACCACGTGCGGCTGCCGGCGGACTCCGTGCACCGGTACCCGAGCGAGTTCTCCGGCGGGCAGCGGCAGCGCATCGCCATCGCGCGGGCACTGGTCCGCCGCCCGCGCTTGATCGTGTGCGACGAGCCGGTGAGCGCGCTGGACCTGACGACACAGGCTACGGTGCTGGACCTCTTCCTCGACCTGCAACGGGAAACCGGCGTGTCGTACCTGTTCGTCTCGCACGACCTGGGCGTGGTCCGGCGGGTCTGCCACCGCGTGTCGGTCATGTACCAGGGCGAGATCGTGGAGTCCGGCGACGCCCGCACGGTCACGCGCGACCCCGACCACCCCTACACCCGCCGGCTGCTGCTGGCCGCTCCCGTGGCCGACCCGGCCCGCCAGGCCGACCGCCGCGCGGCGTGGCTGTCCCTGCGCGAAGCCTGACCCATGCCCAAGGTCATCGACCACGAGCAGCGCCGCCGGGAGATCATCGAGGTGGCCAAGCGGCTGATCGCCGAGGGCGGCTTCGAGGCGGCCACCATGCGCAGCATCGTCACGGCGGCCGGCTTCGCCAACGGGGCGCTCAAGCACTACTTCGCGGGGAAGGACGAGATCATCGCGGCGACCTTCGACAGCGTGCTGGCCGAGACCGCCCAGCAATTGTCCACTATGGATGCCGTGGTCGGTCCGGTGGAGGCTCTGCGGGCGTTCGTCGAGGCCGTCATGCCCCTGGACGCGCACCGGATCACCTCGGCCCGGGTGCTGCTGGTGCTGTGGGAGCACTCGGTGGCCAACCCCGACCTCGCCCGCCGGTACCGCGACCTGCTGACGACCTGGCGGGCCGAGCTGGTCACCCGGATCACGGCGGCGTGGTCCGGGGCGTCGGCGGCGGAGGTGGAGGTGCTGGCGGACGAGATCATCTCGGCCACGATCGGAGCGAACGTGGCCAGCCTGATGCACCCGGTGGGCGAGTTGGTCGACCGTTACCGCGCCTACGTCGAGTCGGTGGTGCAGCGGATCACGCGCTGACCTCAGTCGATGTACCCGTCCCGCCACTGCTGCTGGGTGTACCTGGAGTACCTCCGGATGTGGTCAGGGAGCCGGTTCATCCGCCTGGGACGCGAGATCTCCCTGCGGTGGCGGTCGTACTCCGCCGCCATGACGTCCCGGACCGGGTGGTGCTCGGGCAGCGCGTGGTAGAGGTGGGCGTACAGGTCGCGGGCCTCGCCGCCGCGGCCGGCGAGCCACAGCCAGTGGGCGTAGGCCCGCGCTGCTTCCCAGGTGTGCTCGTGGGCCGGTCCGCGGGTCCGCACCAGGGTGCCGACCAGGGCGTACCCGATCAGTCGGGCCGAATCCGCACCTCGGACCGCTCCGGTCGCGTTCATCAGGCCCCGTTGTGCCGACAGGGTGTCGTCGTGCTCCTCGCCCAGCAGGGCGAGGCACCGCTGGTGCAGCTCGGTGTACTGGCCCAGCGCCGGCGGGAAGGCGTGCAGGGTTTCGTTGCACCAGGCCAGGTTGGCGAGCACCTCCAGGGTGGCCGGGTGGTCGACGCCGAGGGCGGTGCGGTGGTCGTCGAGCATGGCGGCGTACAGCAGCCGGGCCTGGTCGACGTGGGCCGCGTCGACCAGGGCGTCGGCCTCCCGCCGCCGTCGCTCCAGCGACCACGGGTCCTTGCCGTGGCCAGGAAGATCACTCACGGTGTCCATTGTGTGGGCAGTTCATCACGTTCTGTGCGCAGAACTGCGGCCACGGGCGGGTGAACGTGCTAGACGGGCACGGGCTGGGCACCGGGGTCGTAGTCGTAGAGCCAGGCTGTGGCGCGGGGGTAGAAGTGGCGGAAGAAGAGCTTCATCGCGGTCGCCTGGGTCCAGCGCTTGACCGGGCCAGACCTCTTGAGGTCGCGGTTGTCGTCGGCGGCCTTGAGGAGTCGGCTGACGCGGGGTAGGCGCTCGGCGTCGTAAGCCGCCAGGGCGGCGGGCACCGGGGCGGACTTCAGGTGGCGGGCCAGGGTCAGGGCGTCCTCGATGGCCATCGATGCGCCTTGCCCCGCGCCGACCGGGTGCGCGGCGTCGCCGATCAGGACCACGCGGTCGGTGTGGCGGGTGGGCACCGGGGCCAGGGTGTGCATGACCGTCGTCGGGTGCAGGCGGGTGGTGCCCGCGATGATCCGGGACAGCGTGGGTTCGCGGCGGTACAGGTCGGCGACGTGGGACTGCCAGTCGGTGTCGGCGGCGCGCTCGGGCTCGATTGGGTCGGCCACCTGCGCGGCCCACCAGGTCTCGCCGTTCGGCGCGGCCACGTGGAGGAAGGCGCCGGCTCGGGCGAAGGTCATGTTGAACGTCCCAGGTGGAACGTCGACGCCCTCCGCGACACCGCATACCGTGTAGAGGCTGGCGTAACGAGGCTGCGGGGCGGCAGGGTCGAGCAGGTTGCGCGTGGTGGACCACAGTCCGTCCGCGCCGATGACCAGGTCGGCGTGCACCGACTCCAGGTCCACCAAACGCTCGCCCGTGACGATGGTGGCACCGGAGCGGCTGGCCGCTTGGCGCAAGGCATCGACCAGTTGACCGCGCATGATCGTGATCCCGCGCAGGGTGTCCTGTTCGCGACGCCCGCGCGGCACGTCCGCGAGCAGCTTGCCCGAGTCCGACCACATGAGCTGCCGGTCCACCTCGAAGCCCCTGGCCCGGACGTCTTCCAGGCACCCCAACGCTTCCAGCCCGCGCAGACCGTTCACCGCAAGGCTCACGAACGACCCGACGTCCCCCGCCGGATCCGGACGCGCCTCCAGCACGGTCACGTCCGCGACTTCCCGCAACGCGATCGCCGCCGCCGACCCCGCGACGCCGCCGCCCACCACGACCACCCGCACGACTGAACCTCGATTCACTGAATATCTATTCGGTGACTGTGGGTTCAGTATGCTGAGCGCGTCGACGGTGGTCAACCAGGAGGTGTCGTGGGCGTGCGCAAGGCCCGTGCGGCCGAGACGCGGAGTGCGCTGCTGGAGGCCGCCCGGCGGCTGTTCGCCGAGCGCGGCTACCTGAACACCAAGATCACCGACATCACGGCGGCGGCCGGCCGGTCCACGGGCTCGTTCTACGAGCACTTCGCCGACAAGGACGAGCTGCTCAAGGCGATGGCGGCCGAGATGGACGCCCAGGCCGACACGGCCATCGCCGAACGCGGCCACCCCGCCGACCACGACCTGACCGACCGCGCCCAGCTCCGCGACCACGTCGAGGTCTTCTGGACCGTCTTCCGCGACCACCTGCCGCTGATGGTGGCCGGTTTCCAGGCCGCCGCCGCCGCGCCGCCGGGGTCGGGGCGGATGTGGCGGAGCCTGGTCGAGGAGACCGCGGTGTTCCGGCAGCACCTGGAGTTCCTGCGGGACCGCGGGCACCGGCTGGCGGGGGACCCGGAGGTGGTGGCGGCCATGATCGGCGCGATGCTGTCGACGTTCGGGTTCGCCTACCTCACCGGCGGGGCGGGCGCGCGGGACGACGAGGTCGTGGACACGGTGACCGACTTCCTGCTGCACGGCCTCGCCGGGCCGGCGACCTGATCGATGCAGGTGGTGTCGCGCGAAGGGGTGGTTTGTTCTCCGCGCGCGCGACGGACCTGTCGTCTTTCTGCCACGGGATCGCGCGGCGGTTGACAGCCGCCCGCGGAAACGGTGATCTGGATTGGAGTTTGTGTGATCCTGTGTCACTTCCCTGCTGGAGGTTTCGGCAATGGCGTCAAACCTCGACAAAATCAAACGTGGGCTTGTCGCGGCTGCCACCGCACTCGCCACCGCGGCCACCGGCGTCGTGTTCGCCGGCGTGGTCGTGGAAGTCCCTGCCCAGGCGTTGCAGAACACCCTGGCCCGCCTGCCGCAGATGGGGTTCAACAACTGGAACGCCACCCACTGCCGGGCCGAGTTCAACGAGGCCATGATCAAGGGGGTCGCCGACGCGTTCGTCACCCAAGGCCTGAAGGACGTCGGCTACAACTACGTCAACATCGACGACTGCTGGGCCTTGCCCCAGCGCGCCGCCAACGGCGACCTGGTGCCCGACCCCGTCCGGTTCCCCAACGGCATCAAGGCACTGGCCGACTACGTCCACGCCAAGGGCCTGAAGTTCGGCATCTACACCAGCGCGGGCACCAAGACGTGCGACGCCTTGGGCTTCCCCGGCGGCATCGGGTACGAGCAGCAGGACGCGAACCTGTTCGCCGCCTGGGGCGTGGACTACCTGAAGTACGACAACTGCGGCGACCACCTCGGACAGAGCGCCCAACAGCGCTACACCGCGATGCGCGACGCCCTCAAGGCCACCGGTCGGCCGATCCTGTTCGCGATCTGCGAGTGGGGCAGTTCCCAGCCGTGGACGTGGGCTCGGGAGGTGGGCAACTCCTGGCGGACCACGGGGGACATCAGCGACTCGTGGACGAGCATGATCTCCATCGCCCGCCAGAACCGGGTGTTGGCGCAGCACGCCTCGCCCGGCTCGTGGAACGACCCGGACATGCTGGAGGTCGGCAACGGCGGCATGACCGACACCGAGTACCGCACCCACTTCAGCCTCTGGGCGCAGATGGCCGCCCCGCTGCTGATCGGCAGCGACCTGCGCACCGCCACCCCGCAGACGCTGGCCATCCTGAAGAACACCGACGTGATCGCGGTCGACCAGGACCCGTTGGGGCGCCAGGGAACCGTGGTGTCGGAGCAGAACGGGCTGGTCGTGATGTCCAAGCCGCTGGCGAACGGTGACGTCTCGGTGACCCTGACCAACGAGACCGCGTCCCCGGCGACCATCGGCACGTCGGTGGCGTCGGTGGGCTTGGCCGGCGCGTCCTCCTACCGGCTCAAGGACCTGTGGTCCAAGGCCGTGACGACGACGTCCGGCGAGATCAGCGCGTCCGTCCCCGCGCACGGCACGGTGATGTACCGGGTGACGCCCACCGCGCCGGTGCCGCCGGCGACCGGGCTGCACGACCTGGCCGACCTGCCCCGGACGTCCACGACCAGCGGGTGGGGGCCGGTCGAGCCCGACCACAGCAACGGCGAGCAGGCCTCCGGTGACGGCCGGGTCCTGACCATCGGCGGCACGGCCCACACCGACGGCCTCGGCGTCCACGCGCCTTCGGACCTGCGGTGGCACCTGGGCGGCGTGTGCCGGTCGCTGTCGGTGGACGTGGGGATCGACGACGAGGTGACCTCCGGCGGGTCCGCGGTCTTCCGGGTCTACCGCGACGCCACCCTGGTCGCCGACAGCGGGCGGCGCACGGCCGCCGACCCGCCGATGCGCCTGACCGCCGACCTGCGTGGCGGCACCCAGCTGCGGCTGGTCGTCACCGACGCGGGGGACGGCATCACCCGTGACCACGCCGACTGGGCGCGCCCGAAGCTCGCCTGCGGCACCGGTCCGGCGGCCGGCACGCACCACCTCGGCGACCTGCCGTGGACGTCGGCCTCCAACGGCTGGGGCCCGGTCGAGCGCGACCGCAGCAACGGCGAGCAGGCCTCGGGCGACGGCCGTGCGCTGACCGTCGCGGGCACCACCCACGCCAAGGGCCTGGGCACGCACGCCGCCTCTTCGATCACCTACTACCTCGGCGGGTCGTGCAGCACGTTCCGCACGGCGGTGGGCGTGGACGACGAGGTCGGGTCGAACGGCTCGGTGACCTTCGAGGTCCACGTGGACGGCGCGAAGGTCGCCGACAGCGGGCGGCTGACCGGCTCCGGTGCGTCGGCCACGCTGTCCGCGCCGATCAGCGGAGCCCAGGAGCTGACCCTGGTCGTGACCGATGGCGGCGACGGCGTCTCCTACGACCACGCCGACTGGCTGACCCCGCAACTGTCCTGCTGAACGCGCTCGGGCGGCCGGGGGATGCCTCCGGCCGCCCGACCGTCAGCTCATGTCGTCGAGGTGCTGCCGGACGGCGGCTCGGCCCCGGTGCAGGCGGGACTTCATCGCCGGGACGCTCAACCCCAGCGCCCGCGCCACCTCGCCACCGGACAGGCCCTGCACGTCCCGCATGATCAGGACGCGCCGCTGGTCGTGGGGCAGTGCGGCGATGGCGGCGGCCACCCGTTCCCGCTCCAGCCGTTCCAGCACGTCGTCCTCGGCGGACGCGGTGGGCAGGTCCTCGGCAGGCGGTGCGGCCAGGACCGCTCGTGCCCGCCGCAGGCACTCGTTGCGCACGATCCGGAACATCCAGGACGCCAACGCCGTGGCCGCCCGCAGCGTCCCGATCTTGCGGAACAGCACGATCATGGCCTCTTGGGCCGCGTCCTCGGCGTCCTGGTCGCTGGCGCACAACGTGAACGCGAACCGCCGCACGTGTGGGTGCGCCCCGGACACCAGGGCGGCGATCGACGCCTCGTCACCGCCCTGCGCCGCGGCCACCAGCGCTTCGGCGGGCCAGGTGAACCCCCTACCCACGTGCCCTCCTCACGACCACCAGGGTCATCCATCCTCCTAGACGCGATCCGATCGCCCATAAGAGGCGTCCCCGGCGCAAAAGGATTCACCCCGGTCGTGCGGGGAGCCCCGGCCGGGGTTCGGCCGGGGCTCCCTCGTCGGTCAGGCGCAGATGCTGCCCCTGCTGCTGGTGGTGAGCACGTGCGTGCAGACCAGCTCTTCCTCGTCGACGTCCTCAGCCTGTAGCCGCAGGACTTCTTCCATGAGCGTCACTCCTCTCCTCTTCCGGTGGTGCGCCGGCGTCCAGGACCGTGCGCAGGGCGAGCAGCACACCCGCCGAGCCGGACCACAGGTCGGCGGACAGCCGCTGTCCGGGCTCGCCGAGCCAGGCGACCCCGTCGGCGCGCGGGATCGCGGAGCGGACCAGCCCACGCGCACCGGTGACCGCGGCGGCGACCAGGTCCGGTCGGCGCAGTCGCCGTCCGGTGTCGGCCAGCACGGCGGCCAGCCCCGCCAGGCCGGTGAACAGGCCCGGGAACACGGCGAACCTGGCCGTGCACGCCCGCAGGCACCGTTCCAGCGCGTCGTCCGGGCGGTGCTCGGTGGGCACGCCGAACTCCGCGTCCGGGCGGTGGTGGAGGTAGCGGGACAGGACGGCGGCATAGCCCGCGCTGCCCGCGAACAGGTACGGGAAGACACGGCGGTCCTTCAACCCGATCTTGAAGCCGAGACCGTCCACGGGGATCGGTTCGGCGTAGGCCAGTTCGTCGCCGAGCAACCGCATACCGCGCTCGAACGGATGGGGGTCGCCGGTGACGCGGTGCAGGCGCAGCAACGCCAGCGCCACCCCGGTTCGACCGCCGACCAGCCCGGACCGGTTGAGGCGGCTCAGCTGTCCGGTGAGGTCGTCGGGGATCCCGTCGAGCAGGCGTTGGGCGTGGTCCAGCCAGCGCTGGTCGCCCGTGCGGCGGTGGTGGGCGAGCAGCCCGTAGGCGGCACCGGCCGCTCCGCCGCCGAACGTGGCGGAGGTGGTGGTGAGCGGGTGGTTCGCCGCCGCGACGAGCAGGGTCTCGGCGGCCTCGACCTCGCCCAGTTCGGCCAGCACGTCCGCGATGCCGGCGCTGCCGACGAGGTAACCGGGTGCGGTGTTGGGGATTTGTTTGAGCGAGTCGTCGCGGAGTCGGCGGGTGATCGCCGGGTCGCAGGGGCGGCCGGCGCGGTGCAGGGCGTGCAGGACGCCGGCGGTGCCGTAGGCGAGGGCGCGGGTGTTGGTCTGGTAGCCGAGGGGGATGGTCGGGTAGACGCGGTCGGGGTGGTCCGGCTGGGCCATGCCCTCCAGGCAGTCGGCCGTGCGTTCGGCCAGGTCGTGCAGGGTGACGGGTTCGTGCGTGCCGGGTTCGGGGCCGATCCGGTGCCAGAGGGGGCGGGGGATCGGGGCCAGTGCGCTCAGGTCGGCGTGCAGGTCGTCGAGTGCGCGCGGGTTGCGCTCGGCGGCTTCGTGGTGGGGGAAGAGCAGGAGTTGCGCCAGGGCGGACAGGCCGAACCGGTCCAGTGCCAGGGGGTCGTCCTTGGCCGTCGTGCGGGCGTGCGGGTGCAGGTAGCCGGGCGTGCCCATGACCCGCCGGACGTCCCCGATGCGTTGTGCCGCTTCGAAATCGACCAGCCGGACGTCGTCGTGCTCGTCCACCAGGACGTTGGTCGGGCTCAGGTCGACGAAGAGCCAGCCGAGGTCGTGGAGTCGGGAGAGGTGGTCGGCGAGGCCGTCGAGGAGGGTCAGGCAGCGGCGGTGGTAGTCGGCGAAGTCGGCCGGGGTGGCGCCGGTGCGCACAGCGGGGTTGTTGACCACCATCCACCGGTAGAGGGACATGCCCGGGACCAGTTCGGTGACCAGGTAGCTGTGTTCCCAGCGGTGGAAGAGCTCGATCGGGCGGGGGCACAGGTTGGGGTCGCGGGCGTGGATCGTGCGCAGGGCAAGGAATTCGCCGTGTAATCGGGTTTTGGCGTCGGATTCGTCGGTGGTGTACCCGTTGTGCGCGCGGGCTTCTTTGACGAAGACGGGGTCTTTGTCGGCGGTGCGGAACCGGTAGGCGCCTCCGGCGTTGCTGTGCTGAATCACCGATTCGAAGGTGTACCCGTTCAGCGTCACCGGCCCGTTGGTGGCGGGTTTGTCCTGTTGCCGGAACGGGTCTGTCACACCGGGCGGGAGCCGGAACTCGGGCCGGCGCTCGTCGTCGACTTCGGTGCCGTCAGGCGTCGTCGTCCGCTCGACATGGTGACCTTCGGCGTCGACCCGCGTGTGGCCGCGGAAGGCTCCGTAGCGGTAGGAGACGCAGGTGCTGTCACCGAAGCGGCGGTCCGTGAGCACGAACGGCCCGTCGATCCCCCGAAGGTCCGCCTCCAGCCGGCGTAGTACCAGGAGCGCGTGGTCCGGACTTTCGGGGTACAGGGTGCAGAACTTGCCACTCTGCACCCGGTTGGCGTGCTTGTCATGCGCCAACAGGAAGGTCCGCCGCCCAACAAGATGCTTGAACGGCACCCGCAACTCACTCGCCGCACTCGCCACCACCGCCAGCACATGCGCAGCGTTGCTCAGCGAACTGGAGACGTGGACCTTCCACCCCTGATCGGGCGTCCGAGCGTCGGGCGGACTCCAGTGCGTCCAGGCGCCGGACTCCCACCGCCGCCATCCGGCGGGCAGGGGCCCGGCGACAAAGCGAACACCGGGATCACCGGCGTCCCAGGGCGCGTAGAAGTCGTCGTCAACGAGGAGGAACGACATGTCCACGCCCATCGGGCCAAGGTGTCAACGGCAGTGCACGAAGTCAATACGGCCGTTCGGACCGTCCACAATGGCCAGACCGACCGAATCCCCACAACGGCCGACCCGCATCCCCCTGCCGGCCCAGTCCCACCCCGCTGCACCCTTATCCACACCCCAAGCCTTCCCACACCCACCCTGTCGTACCCGCATGAGACAATGGATCCGGGGGCCGAAGGCAAACCCGCTCACCCCTCACCCCTCACCCCTCACCCCTCACCCCTCACCCCTCACTGCCGCCGTTGCCCGCTGCCGCCGTTGCCCGCCGCCGCCGTTGCCCGCCGCCGCCGTTGCCCGCCGCCGCCGTTGCCCGCCGCCGCCGTTGCCCGCCGCCTCTGGGCGTCCTGGCCCGTCCTCGCCATCTCCCTCCGCTGACCGGCACCGACTGGCACCGACCGGCACCCCCGCCGCGTACGCCCGGCCGTCGGCTTGACGCCATCAGGTTTGCAATGCAAACCTGATGGCAACACCAACGCAGGGGGAGCGATGTCCGACTCGGCGACCGCCGGTCTGATCGACGAGATGAGCAATCTTCGCCGCCGTACCCGGCAAGTCCGGCACGGCTACTGGTTCCCGCTGCTCCTCTTCGGCGTCCTCACCCTCGGCTCCATCCCCCTCCTGCGCCCCTTCGACTGGAAGAACTCCCCGGACACCCACTGCACCTACGGCCCCGACGGCCGGATGGCCAGCTGCACCTCCCGCCCTCCCGACACCGCCTTCGAGGTCCCCGGTCTCGGCCGCGTCGACCCGTTGAGGGTGTTCAACGGCGGGTTCCTGGAGCCGGTTGCCCATCCGCTCGCGCTCGGGCTGTACTGGCTGGGGGTGCTGGTCTTCGGGTTCCTCGCCACGGTCTGGTGGTACCGGTGGCGCGCTGGGCGGGTGGGGGTGGAGACCTCGACGCGGACGTATGCGCAGGTCACGGTCTGTGGGCTGGCGGTGTTGTTGTTGGTGCCGTTGATCAGTGCCGTTGCCGGGCCGGCGTTGTGGCTGGGTGGGTGGGTGCAGCGGATCGCCAGTGTCCTGCTCATAGCGGTTTCGCTGGGGGCGGTGGTCGTGGCGATGCGGTGGTCGCGGGATGGCGCGAAGCGGTCCAGGGTGGGGGTTGGGCTTGCGGTGGCCGGGACCGTCCTGGTGGTGTCGGTGTTGGCCGCCGCCGTGATCCACAAGACCGGTGGTCTGATGCTGCTGGCGATCGGGTTGCTCACCCTGGCGCTGGTCGAGCGCAGTGTCTGGTGCACGCTCGTGGTACTGGCGTTCACCGGCTTCACCCTGCTGGCCAACGCCTCCTACATGGGTACGATCTTCTACCGCCTGAACTGGCCCATCGGACCGCGGGAGACGAACCTGCTGTTCAACGGCAAGGACATGGTGCTGCCGGGCGCCGTGCTGATCATCGGGGGAGTGGTGGCGCTGCTCGGTCACTGGTGGACGCGCAGGCGGACCGGGTGACCGAAGCGCACCCGACCAACGGGCTCGACGACGTCGTCCACCAGCGCCACCGGCTCGGCATCCTGACCATCGCGGCGGAGGCCAAGCGGGTCGAGTTCGGCTACCTCCGGTCCACTTTGGACCTCACGGCGGGCAACCTGTCCCGGCACATCGGCGTGCTGGAGGAGGCGGGGCTGGTCGAGGTGGACAAGGGGTACGACGGTCGTCGCCCCAAGACGTGGATCAGCATCACCGGACCGGGTCGCACCGCCCTGGCCGACGAGATGGCCGCCCTGCGCGCCCTCCTCACCCGCCACGAAACCGGCCAAGAAGACCCTGACCAGCGCACTCCGTAACGGCTCGACGCCGACCTTCACCGGGGCGGGGGTTGTTGCGCCCGAACCGGGTTGCCCTGCGCGCGTCCTCCGACGACGCGAGGGACAGTGGCCCCATGCGCACCCTCCGCACCACGTTGGCCGCTGTCGCCACCGCCGTCCTGCTGGTGACGGCCGCAAGCCAAGCCCCCGCCACGCCACTGCCCCCGATCGGGCAGGAGTTCGAGGTGCCGCTGCGGATCGTGGGCCTGGCCGTGGTCCAGGACGGCGTGCAGCGCACCTACGACGCCACGGGGACGTGGAAGGTGAGGGTCGAGGCGAACCCCGAGGCACCCCTCACCAGCGTCTTGCTCGACACCAACGGCTTCACCCTGACCGGCCGCAGCACGGGTGGCCCGGACATCCGGACCATCACCATCCGGCAGACCGGGGCCGATCTGAGGTCGGTGCTGCGCCTGACCCAGGCCTTCCCGCCGAAGTACGAGCAGCTGATGGTGCAGAGCTTCGCCACAGTCTTCGACCAGGCCGCGTCACCGATCAACCTGGTCACCAAGGAACCGGCCAGGCTGTTGGCCACCCTGACCCAGTTCCCACCCACGGGCGAACTGTTCAAGCTCCAGAACCCGGTCGCCCTGGTCGACCCGGCCAACCCGGCGGCCACCCTCGCCACAATCCCCACCCTGCCGCTCAAGGTCGGCGTACCCGTGCACAAAACTGTCAATTTTAGCCAACTTTCGAGCGCTAATTGACATGACGTCCACAACCGCTTGACCATGACCGGGTGATCCGTGCCCTGCTCGCGTCCCTCCTGGTCATCCCCCTGCTGACCCCGACCGCCTCGGCCGCCGCCACCCTGTCCGAGGTGGTGCCCGCCCCGGTGTCGGTCACCCCCTCGGGGTCGACCTACACGCTGCCCTCGAACGCCACCATCTACGCCGACCCCGGCGCTTCGGCCCTCGCGGAACAGCTCGCCGCGCTCCTCCGCCCCTCCACCGGGTACGCGCTCCCCATCACGACCACCCCCGCCGACGGCATCGCGCTGCTGCTGTCCGGCGCACCCACCCACGTGGGTCGGGAGGGCTACCAGCTCGACGTCACCACCTCCACCGTCGTCCTCCGCGCGCACACGACCGCGGGCCTGTTCAACGGCGTCCAGACCCTGCGCCAACTGCTGCCCGCCAAGGTCGAGCACAGAACCGTCCAAACAGGACCGTGGACGATCCCGGGCGGCCGGGTCGTCGACTACCCGAGGTTCGCCTACCGGGGCGCGATGCTGGACGTGGCGCGGCACTTCCAGCCGCCTGCCGTCGTCAAGAGGTTCATCGACCACATCTCCCTCTACAAGATCAACCACCTGCACCTCCACCTGACCGACGACCAGGGCTGGCGCATCGCCGTCGACAGCTGGCCCCGCCTGGCGACCTACGGTGGCAGCACACAGGTGGGCGGCGGGCCGGGCGGGTACTACACCAAGGCCGACTACACCGACATCGTCGCGCACGCCGCCGCCAGGAACGTCACGATCGTCCCCGAGTTCGACATGCCCGGTCACACCAACGCGGCACTGGCCAGCTACGCCGAGCTGAACTGCAACGGCGTGGCACCGCCCCTCTACACGGGCACCAACGTCGGCTTCAGCTCCCTCTGCGTCCCCAAGGAACTCACCTACACCTTCGTGGACGACGTCCTGCGCGAGCTGGTCGCCCTGACCCCCAGCCCGTACGTCCACATCGGCAGCGACGAAACCGCCGCCACCTCGCCGGTCGACTTCACGACGTTCATCAACCGCGTGCAACCGTTGGTGGCCAACAAGAACCGCGCCGTCATCGGCTGGCACGAACTCGGCACCACGGACCACTCACCGGGCCGCGTGGTCCAGTACTGGGGCACGGGTACCAGCGACAGCAAGGTGTCCAGCGCGGTGTCGCGGGGCGCGAAGGTGCTGATGTCACCGGCCAACAAGGCGTACCTGGACATGAAGTACAACTCCTCCACCCCGATCGGCTTGAGCTGGGCCGGGTACATCGAGGTGCAGGACGCCTACGGCTGGAACCCCGGCACGCACCTGTCCGGCGTGCCCGAGTCGGCCGTCCTGGGCGTGGAAGCGCCGCTGTGGAGCGAAACGGTCGTCACACAAGCGCACATCGACCACATGACCTTCCCGCGCCTGCCTGCGATCGCGGAACTGGGCTGGTCCCCGTGGTCCACGCACGACTGGACGTCCTTCCGCACCCGCCTGGCCGCCCAGGGTCCCCGGTGGGACGCGCTGGGCATCGCCTACTACCGCTCGTCGCAGGTCCCCTGGCCGGCCACGGGCACCACGCTCGTCAACCAGACCTCCGGGCGCTGCCTGGACGTCCCGGGCAGCAACACCGCCAACGGCACCCAACCGGTCCTGTGGGACTGCCACACCGGCGCCAACCAGCGCTGGGAGCACACCGGCACGGGCGAGCTGCGGGCGACGATCAACGGTGTCACCAAGTGCCTCGACGTCAACGGCGGTGCGACGGCCGACGGGACGGCGATCATCATCTGGACCTGCCACGGCGGCACGAACCAGCGCTGGTCGTTCAACGGCACGAACCAGGTGGTGAGCGCCGCGTCCGGCAAGTGCCTCCAACCGACCGGCGACGCCACGGCCAACGGCACGCTGCTCAAACTTGCGACCTGCCGGACCACGTCACCAGGGAGCCAGGTGTTCACCCAACGCCCCTAAGCGCAGGTTTGGCGCTGTCAATAACTTCAGTGTCACCCGAAAGTGTGCATTCTGAGATCGTCACCGGTGCCGGACAAGGTCACGGACGGCCTGGGCGATGCGAGCGCCGGCGTGGCCGTCGCCGAAGGGGGAGGGCACGTCCCGGAGGTCCTGGCGGTCTCCCAGCTGGTCGAGGGCGACCTCGGCGAGGTCGCGGGGACCGGTCAGGCGGCCGAAGTGGTGCAGGACCTCGGGGCGTTCGGTCGAGCGGCGCACCACGAGCACGGGTCGCTTGAGGACGGTCGCCTCCTCCTGCACCGCGCCGGAGTCGGTGACCAGCAGGGCGGCGTGGCGGGCCAGCGCCAGGAACTCCGAGTGCCACAGGCGGTTGACCAGGCGGAGGGACGAGGTCGAAGCGCTCGCCCGGATCAGCGACGCGCGCACCTGGGGTGTGGCGGGGAGGACGACCGGGTAGCCGGCGTCGGCGAGCCGGGCCAGCTGCCGGATCAGGTCGGGGTGCTCGACGTTGTCCCGGCGGTCCAGGGTGGCCAGGACGTAGCCGTCGGGGCGCAGGCCCCACTTGTCCAGCACCTTCCGGCGGTCCTCGGGGGCCAGGAGGCGGTGGTGGACGGCTTCGGCGGTGGTGTTGCCGGTCAGGCGGACGTCCCGGCCGCCGAGGCCTTCGGCGCGCAGGTTGTCCAGGGCGGTCGTGGTGGGTGCGCACAGCACGTCGGAGAGGCGGTCGACGAGCACGCGGTTGTGCTCCTCGGGTTCGGTGAGGTCGCGGCTGCGCAGGCCCGCGTCCACGTGGACCAGGGGGATGCCGTTGGAGCTGGCGGCGAGCGCGCCGGCCAGGGCGGTGGGGGTCGCGCCGCGGACCACCACGACGTCCGGGCGGTCGGTGGCGAACACGCGGTCCAGCTGGTCCAGGGCGTCGGCGAGGCGGCCGGTGCGCGGGTCGGCGGTGGTGGGCAGCGGCGGCTGGGTGGTGGGGGTGGGCAGGTCGCCGCCGACGCGAACCACGCGGGCCAGGTCGCCGAGCGCGCACAGGACCGGGGCGAGCTGGAGGATCTCGGGGCGGTTGCCCAGGACCACCGTGGCCCCGCCGGTGGTCTGCGGGAGGGCGGGGCGTGCGGGCCGGTGCAGGATCGCGGTCATGGTTGCCTTTCGGTTGGTTTGGACCATTCCAGGAAACCTGGCGTTCGGGCGGTCCGGTGTCGTCCTGCGGTGACCGTTCGGGCTGCGGTGTAGTCCCTGGTTGACGCCACCCGATGGTGGATTCGGGCGGCCGGTGGGGACCGGTCGGTGTTTCCATGTTCCGGGTGGTGGAGCGATGGCAGGACGTGTTCCGGTCGCGGCGGTCGCGCGACGTCATGGCGGCGCTGGTGGTCGCCGGACCGGGTGCCGTGGGGGTGCTGACCGGCTTCCACCGGACGTCCGCGGTGCCGTCGCTGCCGCTGTTCGCGGGGCTCACCGTGGTGTGCGCGGTCGCGATCGGGTTGTGGCGGCGGGAACACGACTGGGGGGTGGCGCTGGTCGCGTGCGCCACGTTCGTGGTCACCGACCTGCCGTACGCGAACTACGTGATGACCTACTCGCTGGCCCGGCGGCGGAGGTGGCCGCTGGTGGGACTGACCGTGGGGCTGCTGCTGGTGTGGCCGCTGCGCGAGGCCCTCTTCGAGCCGGCGGCCGGCGGGCGGTTGTTCGAGTTCGAGACGAGCCTGCCCGCAGCCGGGGTGAACGGCCTGGTCTACTGGTCGTTCGCGGCCGTGTCGCCGTTCGTCATGGGGTTGGCGAAGAACAGCCTGGAGGCGGCGCTGGTCGAGCGGGAGCGGCACGCGCGGGAGTCCGCCGAGCGCCAGCGGCGGCTGCGGGAGAGCACCCTGCGGGAGCGGACGCTGACCGAGCGGGCGAGGCTGGCGTCGATGATGCACGACGGTGTGGGCCACCACGTCAGCGTCATGGTGACCACCGCGGGTGCGATGAGCGTGGACCCGGCCGCGACGGCGTCCATCGTGGAGCGTTGCGACCTGATCGTGAGCGTGGGCCGTGAGGCGATTTCCCGGCTGACGGAGGTCCTGGACGTCCTGTCGGCGCCGGCGCGGGGGCCGGTCGCCGAGTTCGCCGTGGCCGACATCGCCGACCTGGTCCGGGACTACCGGTCGCTGGGGGTGGTGGTGGACTACGAGGTCGGCGCGGTGGACGGGTGCGCCCCGACGACGCAGGACCTGTGCTACCGGATCGTGCGGGAGGCCCTGACCAACGTCCTGCGCCACGCCGCGACGCCCCGCGCGGACATCCGCGTGACGCCGAGCGCGGACCGGCTGCACCTGACGGTGACCAGCCCGCTGGCACCGTCCGGCCACGCCACCCTTCCGGGGACCGGTCGGGGCCTGCGCCTGCTCGCGGACGAGGCGGCCCTGGTCGGCGGCGCCCTCACCGCCACTCCTTCGAGTGAAGCCGGCCGTTTCGTTCTGCGTGCGGACCTGCCGCTGTCCCACGACGGTCGCGACCCGGCGGACCCCGTGGGACCATCGAGGACATGATCAGGGTGCTCGTCGTGGACGACCAGGCTCTGATCCGTGCCGGGACCACGGCGATCCTGGAGTCGGCCGACGACGTCGAGGTGGTCGGCGAGGCCGCCGACGGCGCGGAGGCGGTGGCCGTGAGTCGCGAACGCTCGCCGGACGTGGTGCTGATGGACCTCCGCATGCCCAGGGTGGACGGGGTCACGGCGACCGCGCAGCTGAAGAAGGACCCGGACCCGCCGCACGTGCTGGCCCTGACGACGTTCAACGACGACCAGTTGATGATCGACGCCCTGAGCGCGGGAGCGGACGGGTTCCTGCTCAAGCAGCTGGGTCCGCGGGACCTGCTCAGCGCCATCCGGGCGGTCGACGGCGGGGCGTCGGTCGTGGACACCGAGTTGAGCAGGCGGGTGCTCAGCCGCATCACCGACCACGGCACGTCGTTCCCGGAGGCTGCGGAGCGGGTGGGCCTGCTGAGCGAGCGAGAGCGCGAGGTGCTGGGGCAGGTCGGGCTGGGGTTGAACAACGCGGAGATCGCGCAGCGCTTGTTCATGAGCGTGTCGACGGTGAAGACGTACGTCTCGCGGACGCTGAGCAAGCTCGGCCTGGACAACCGCGTGCAGGCCGCCCTGCTCGCCCACCAGCTGCGGTTGACCCCCGAGGAGTAGGCGGGGCTGGGCCGGACGGCGGGGCCGGGGTACGCTGCGCGCCGGGTCGGGGGGCCTTCGTGACGTTTTCTCGTGTTTGGGGGACCCGTGTTTCGATCCGTGCGTGGGCTGGGAGTGGCGGCGTCCGCGCTCGTCGGGCTCAGCGCTTTGGGTGTTGTGGTCACCCTGGTGTGGCTGTGGCGGTTCAAGGGTGTGTACGAGGATTACCTGGCCGGGCGGGCGACCGACGTCGAGCTGCTGTCCCAGGTGGAGCCCGCGGTGACGTTGAGCGCGGTCGGCGGGGTGGTGTTCATCGCCGCCGCCGTGGTGACGGCCGTGTGGCTGTGGCGGGTGCGGGTCAACGCCGAGGCGCTCAACCCCGGCGCCGCGCACCGGTGGGGCCGGGGCGCGGCGGTGTGGGGTTGGCTGCCGGTGGTGAACTTCTGGGTGCCGCGTCGGGTGGTGCTGGACGTCGTCGGGTCCGGGGCGTCCGGTGTGCCCGTGTCGACGGTCAACTGGTGGTGGGGGACGTGGTTGTCCGCCCTCGTGCTGGAGCGCTTCACCCGGTTGACCAGCGACCCGGAGAGCCGGTACTTCGACCTCTCCCAGGCTGTGCTGTGGGCCGCGGTGTGCGCGGTGTTGATGGTGGCCGCGGCGGTGTTCTTCGTCCGGATCGTGCAGCGGGTCACGGCGTGGCAGTCCGACCTGCCCACCTACCAGCCGGGGCAGGAAGCGATGCCGCCGTTCGCGTGAGGCCGGCTGGGATCAGCGGTCGCAGAAGAGGCGGTCGACGATGCGGTCGGAGGACGCGGCCAGGGCGGCGATGTCCTGAGGGGTGTCGCCGTGGGCGCCGGTGAAGGCCATCGCGATGCTGCGTCGTCCGTCCGGTGAGACGCCGCCCCGGCTGATCACGCCCGCCGTGTTGCCGCCGTGGTCCCAGTAGTGGCCGCCGCAGGACAGCGGTTTCCGGTACAGGCCCAGGCCGTAGGCGAGTGAGGTGCCGGGGTCGGCGGGGACGGTCCGGGTCAGTTCGGCCTGTTGGGCGGGCTGGAGCAGCCGCCCGGACAGCAGGGCGCGGAAGAAGCGGTTCACGTCCCGGGTGGTGCTGGTGATCGCGCCGGCGGCGTCGCTGACGGTCGGGTTGAACTCGGTGGTGTCGCTCAGCTCGCCGCCGAGCTGCCACTGCTGGTAGGCGCGGGCGTGCGGGTGGGGTAGGCGGTGGTCGTCGGCCGGGACGCGGGTGTCGTGCAGGCCCAGCGGTGCGACGATCCGCCGCTCGACCTCGTGCCGCCAGTCGTTCCCGGTGACCGCCCGGACGACCATGCCCGCCACGACGTAGCCGGTGTTGCTGTAGGACCAGCCGGTGCCGGGGGTGAAGTCGGGCGGGCGGGACAGGGCGAGGGCGACCAGTTGGTGGTCTTCGTAGTGGTCGAACCGGTGCTGTTCGAAGCCCTCGCGGCCGACGCCGGGCAGCTCCGCGCGGTACTCGTGCAGGCCGCTGGTGTGCTGGAGCAGGTGCCGGACGGTGATCTTCGTGCCGTCGTTGCCGTTGCCGCGGATCAGGCCGGGGAGGTGCCGCTCGACGGGGTCGTCCAGGGTCAGGCGGCCTTCGCCGGCCAGTTGCAGGACGACGGTGGCGACGAAGGTCTTGGTGTTGCTGGCGATGCGGTAGTGCCCGGTCGGGGGCACGGGCCGCCCGGTCCGGACGTCCGCCACACCACTGGTCACCGCCCACCCGACCCCGCTCTCGGTGACCACCCGGGCCTGGACCCCGAGCACCCCGCGTTGTCGCAAGGCGTCCACGTCCCGCTGGAGCTCGGACCGGGGGTAGCCGACCGGTTCGGCCGCGTGGGCGGTGACGCTGCCGCAGAGGGTGAGGATTGCTGTCAGGCCGATGATCTTCTTGGAGAACTTCATGGCGGACAGCCTCGCGCCCTGGTGAGGTGCGCACATCGGACCACGGTCCACACCGCATCGGACCACGGTCCGATGGTCCCTCCATTGTGGACTTTCGGTCGGGTCGCTGTTGTCAGCTCAGCGCTTCGCGCACCTTCGCGATGACGGCCTCCTCGACTTCGGCCACCTGCCCGTCCGCGGCGGCGACCTCGTGGCAGATCGCCTCGATGGCGCGGGGGAAGGTGGCGGCTTCGGCGGGGTCCTTGGCGGAGAGGATCTTCAGCGAGTCGCGGAGGGCGTCGAGCACGACGTCTTCCAGTTCGGCCTCCGGGATGGACAGGTCCACGCGGGCGGCGTGGAGGACGACGCGGAGTTCGGGGGAGAGGTTGGTCAGGGCTCTGAGGCCGGCGTAGCGCTCCTGGATCACCGGTCCGGGGTCGGCGTGGGAGACCAGCACCATCACGCCGAAGACGGCCTTGCGCAGCGTCCGGCTCTCGTCATCCGAGTAGAAGATCATGCCGATCAGCCTAAGCGACTCCCCCCAACGCCTCTAACCTCCCGCCCACCCCCACCCCGCCGCCCCCCTGCCGCCCGCCGCCCGCCTACCGCCGCCGCCTGCCGCCGCCAGCCCTGGCCGCCGCTCGCCACGACCGCCGCCCATCGCGGCTCGCGCCCCCTGCTGCCAGCCGCCCGCTGCGCCCGCCTGTTGGCGCCCGCCCGCCGCCGGCGCTGCCGCCCGCTGCGCCTGCCCGCCCGCTGCGCCCGCCGCCTGCTGCCGCTGCCTCCACCGCCGCTGCCTCCACCGCCGCCGCGACCGCTGCGGCCCGCTGTGCCACCCGGTCCTGTACTGCGGTTGCGGTAGGTCGGGATGCTGCCCGGGTGGGACTCGGTGGGGCCGGTCGGCGGTTAAGGTTCCCGGCATGTGGCCTCGACTGCGGCGGGAAGTGGTGTGGGACTGGGGGATCGCGGTCGGGGTTGCCGGGATTCTGGTGGTCACCGGGGTGTCCGGCGGGCAAGGTGGGGGTGAGCCGGCCGGGCTGTGGGGCGTGGTGTTGCTCGCCGCGGGTGGGCTGGTGTTGGTGGTTCGGCGGCGGGCGCCTCGTCTTGCGTTGGCGGTGACCGGGGTGTGTGCCGTGGGGGCGCAGGCCGCGGGTATGGACCTCCCGGCCGTCGCCTACCTGGTCGCCGTCTACACCGCCATGCGGGCCGGGCACCGCTGGGTCGTGGTGGTGGGGTCGATCGCACTCCTGCTGGCCCTGCCCTTCGCGGACATGGTCGCGGATCCCGCGGGGGCGACGGGGGACGCGTTCAGGCACGCCCGCAGCGTGCTGGAGATCGGGTGGTTGGTGGCGGTGGGTGCCGCCGGCGAGGCGTTGCGGCAGGCCGAGCGGCGGGCCGACGAGGCCGAGCGGACCCGCGAGGAGACCGCTCGGCGGCGGGCCAACGAGGAGCGGCTGCACATCGCGCGGGAGTTGCACGACTCCCTGACCCACCAGATCTCGGTGATCAAGGTGCAGGCCGAGGCGGCGGTCCACCTGGCCCGGAAGCGAGGGGAAGAGGTGCCGGAGGCGTTGTTGGCGATCCGCGAGGCCGGGCGGGAGGCCACCCGGGAACTGCGGGCGACCCTCGGGGCGTTGCGGGACGACGACGTGTCGCCGCCGCGCGGGATCGGCGACCTGCGCGGGCTGGTGGAGCAGGTCAAGTCCACCGGGCTCGACGCGACCCTGACCATCCACGGCGACGAGCAGGACGTGCCGGCGGCGGTCGAGCGCACGGCCTACCGGATCGTCCAGGAGTCCCTGACCAACGTCACCCGCCACGCCGCCGCGGCCAAGGCCGAGGTCCGCTTGGACTTCCGCCCCGACGCCCTCGACATCCGCGTCGACGACGACGGCACCGCCACCCCCGCCCCGACCCCGGGCTTCGGCCTGCTCGGCATGCGCGAACGGGTCACCGCCCTGGGCGGCCGGCTGCGCGCCGAACCCCGCACCGGCGGCGGCTTCACCGTCCACGCCGAACTCCCCGTGGAGCGCACCCCGTGATCCGCGTCCTGCTGGTGGACGACCAGCCCCTCATCCGCAGCGGGTTCCGCGCGCTCCTGGACGCCGAGGACGACATCGACGTCGTCGGAGAGGCCGCCGACGGCCGCGAAGCCCTGGACAAGGTCCGCGACCTGCGCCCGGACATCGCCCTGGTGGACATCCAGATGCCCGTCCTCGACGGCGTCGAGACCACCCGACGCATCGCCGCCGACCCCGACCTGGCCGCCATCCACGTGGTGATCCTGACCAACTACGGTTTGGACGAGTACGTGTTCGACGCCCTGCGCGCCGGCGCCGCCGGTTTCCTGGTCAAGGACGTCGAACCGGAGGACTTCCTGCACGCAGTCCGGGTCGCGGCCCGCGGCGACGCCCTGCTCGCGCCCTCCATCACCCGCAAGCTGATCGACCGCTACGTCACCCAGCCACCGCACCTGACCACCGGCGCCGTCCTCGACCAGCTCACCAACCGCGAGCGAGAAGCCGTCGCCCTGGTCGCAAGAGGCCTGTCCAACGACGAGATCGCCAACCACATGGTGATCACACCTTTGACCGCCAAGACCCACGTCAACCGCGCCATGACCAAACTCCACGCCCGCGACCGCGCCCAACTGGTCGTCCTGGCCTACGAGTCCGGCCTGGTCACCCCTGGTGGCGACCGCTGATTTTTAGTCCCGGCGCACCGCAGCGCCTGCGCGCAGGGCCTTCGGGATCTCCGCCACCTCGTCCACGACCGAGAGCAGCCGCTGCACCTGCTCGGCGGGCGAGGGCGACCGGACCTCGACTGAGTAGGAGATCCCGGTGGACTGCCAGGTTGCTGTATCGAACCCGCCGGACGCCGTGACCCGTACCCCCTCCACCTCGACACCCAGCCCGGCGGCCTCGCGGTGGACGTCGTTCAGCACGCACCCTGCCGCCGCCAGGTGCAGCAGGTGCGCGCCGGTGAAGTCGGCCTCGACGGTCACGCCCTCGGCGGTCCACTTGTGGGGCATGTGGACAGCGCCCTCCGCACTTGAACGCAACACACCGCTGCCCACGACGACGTCGAACATCGCGCCACCTCTCCCCTCGCCGCCCGTCACGGCAAGCGAAAACCGGCGTTCGGGCTTGCGAGCGCGGAGCGCGTCCGGTTTGGACGCGCGAAGCGTGGGCTTCTGAAGCGAAGCGCGAGTCTAGAGATCAAAAGAGCCTCGCCGGCGGGCAGGCCGCCAAGGATGACCAAAAAGAAAGGGCGGGGGCTTCTTGCTTGTGTCATCCCCGTATGGCCTGGCGGAGCCAACCACACTTTTGGTCGGGTGCCGCTAAAATTTTTGCTCGTTCCTCACAAAAATTTCGGCTGCACCCGACCAA